>JAJYGZ010000064.1 GCA_021790495.1 Actinomycetes bacterium | reverse complement strand
CGTGTCCTAGGCCTGTGACTCCGGCTCGGATCCGTCTCCGAGCATCTTGTTGAGTTCGGCCTCAGTCCAGAGGATTCGATCCTCGCATATCTTGATCAGCGCCTTAGCCTCGCGAACATCGTCCACGAGCGAGTCGAGGGACCTCCCCGACTGTATTCGTTTGATTATCACGTCGATTTGCGCAACGGCGGCCTCGAACGATATCTCTTTGTCTGGTTTTGGCGCCATCTACATAACCCTATCTATCTTGCATCTCGAAGTATAAAAAACGCCTTGCCGACCTAGGCGTCCGTGGGCTGGGAAATGACCTCTCCCCAAATCGATCCATCGGCCATTCTCGCCTCAAAAAAGTCCCCGCTGACAAGCTCGCTCGCCGAGGCGATTCGCCGTTTGCCAGAAAATAGTAGCGCGTAGCCAAGTCCTAGCACCGCATCGGGGTCGACACCTTCGATCCTTGTCCGTGCCAGATCGGCAACACCAAGCCCCGACCTCCACGACTCCCACGCAGCATCGCGAAGGCGCGCCAGGAGTCCCTTCAGCACAAGATCTTGCGCCGCGACACCTCGAAGGACGGCGTCGGCGTTCATCGAGAGCCGCAACGTAGCCAGCGCGGAACTAGAGGACTCCACTATTCGCGCAGCCAAGTCGGTAAGTCCGTATTGGTATTTCTCGAGCTCGCCGCCTCGGGATCTGAGCGAGTCGCTCGCACGCATTCGAAGCTCCCAACTCTTGGACATGGGAATGGTTCGATAATTTCGTAGCTCGCTACTCGCTGCGCCGTGCAGCAATGACAGCCGTCGACCGAACCCCAGTTCTGCTCGCTCAAGCGTGCGCCGCGACTCATCGGCGAGTCGGCGGGCATCGGCGGCGAGGCTCACCAGAAATCCTTCAACGATCCCGTTGAGTTCGGATGCGGCATCGTTGGGATTTGCCAAAACTCGATTCGCCACCTCGTTTACCAGAACGTCGTCGGTAGAATGGCCAATCGCGGCCCAGACCGGTACGGCGCAACTAGCGACCGAGCGAACCGGACCCTCAAGCGAAAAATTGGCAAGGTCGACGTGATCGCCGCCGCCTCGGGCCAAAACAACCAGATCGAACTGCGTGTGGCGTGAATTGATCTGGACCATCGCCTCTGGAACCGAGAATGAAACGTTTTGCCCGGAGGTGTTCACGTAGAACTTCTCAACCGAAAAGCGGTACCTTCGCACCTGCAGCTTGGTCATAAAGTCCGATTCCGCTGCGGAACCCCGCGAGGTGACGAGTGCGATCCGCAGAGGCACCGCTGGCAATCTCATCAAGCGGTTTGCGTCGAAGATCCCCTCGGCTTTGAGCTTGGCGCGCAACAGGTCCTTCGCCCCTTCAGTGATCTGGCGAGTCCGCTCGAGATCTATGCCAGTCACGACTAGCTGCAGTTTGCCGAAGGGTTTGTAGATATCGAGGTGCCCGAGAAAGACCGCGCGCAAATCGGGGGAAAACGTCAATCCAACTTGGCGAAGCTGACTCGACATTACCGCGAAGCGATTCGAAAAGATGACTGCCTCAAGCTTCGCAATCGGCTTTCCGACCGGAGAGTTGGCGTCGTTGTACTGACACAGGCTGAAATATTTTTGGTCGTATTTCGCTGTTTGGGTGTTGAAAGAGACAAATCCTTCGACCATGATCGGGAGTTGAGGATTGCCGAGCTGGGCAAGTTGGGCTCGCGCTCGGTCAATCAACTCTCCAACCCGGTAAGTAAACGAATCTGGTAAGGTCGCCGACAATTCCTCTCCGAAAGTTCTGCGGTGGGGATGGTGACTAGATCATAACAGAAGCAAACGCCGGCCTCGCGAACCCGAGGGCGGCGGTCCGATAGCAAAAGAGACTCGCCATACAGCCGATCCGATGCGCCATAGCAACCGGCAAGCAACCAGCTCAATAAAGTAGACCTCCCGGCCGAGGCAAAAAACGAACTCCGTTCGACCAAGATTAACTCCCAGAATTCTCTCAGCTTCATTCGGATATATTGGCTTTCTGGCGATACGGGACTCTCGCTCGCTATCACTATTTGCAGAGAACTTGGTTTGGCGCCGATTGACAGATGAAGCTGAATAGGCTCGCCGTTGCAGCAACTCGGAAGTTCTATCTCGGCTTTGGTGGACTGAGGGGGGTGACATGGGTCAAAGAACGATCTTGATGCCAAGGCGATGGGGACGATCCGCCACTTTTATTGGCGGCGCATCGCTGCTTATCCTGGCAACGGGAGCGGCAGCCTACCAAGTGGCATCCTTGGATCGAGCAACGACAGCGAGCGTCCAGCATGCTCAGGCGCACCCACTAGTTCACCGTTCCGCATTCGCCCAGACGCAGGTTCCGCTGGTTTACAGAACCGCGGGGCACGTATCTGTCGGACTTCCCAATGGCCCGGGAGTTCTGGCGATAAACTTCTTCGGCCACCTAGTTGGGAATGAGCGCGCCATGCTTCATCTCTTCGCAGCCGGCGTTCCCCAGCCCACTGGAAAGCTTGGCATCGATAGGTCCCACTTTGAGCTGCGCATCGGCACGACAACCT
>JAJYGZ010000211.1 GCA_021790495.1 Actinomycetes bacterium | reverse complement strand
CGTGGGCCGGAGGGTGGAGGTTCTGGTGGAGGGGCCGAGCAAGGTGGCCAAGAAGCGTTCGGCCGGCGATGAAACCGTGCAACTGGTCGGCCGCACCACCTGCGATAGGATCGCGGTCTTCGACGGCCCCCAAACGCTGACCGGCCGCATCCTGCCGGTGATGATCGAAAAGGCGGATGGGTTCACATTGTTTGGATGGGCAGATGCCGATTCGACGGCCGTTGGCGGCGTTGCGGCCAACCAGTAAAATATATGCCAACGGCCTTATCGTGACCCCCACCCACTTCATTATGGAGCGAGCCATGTCAGTCCTAAAGGGAATCGCTCACGGCAAGACCATCGAGCTGGAAACCGCGTTTTAGACTTACCGGACGGCGCCCCGATTGTGGTGAACATGCAGCGTGTGCTGCCAGCGGGTGAAGGCATTCGGTTGGCCGCGGGCGTTTGGGCCGACGGAGGCGAAGCACTGGACCGCTGGCTGGTTGAAACGCGGCGAGGCCGTGAGGAGACTCGCCCGGAGCCGACGCCGTGAGATTCCTGGTCGATACCGATATTTGCTCCGCTGGGAAGACTGGATGGAGGCGTAGCCGCGCGGGCCGAAGTCAGTGAGATTGCACACACGTCGATCGCCGCAATTCGGAGAACATCCCATGACAACCGGCTGTAGTCGCGCACTGCTTGTGGGTGCTTACGCGTCGCAGATGCTCTTCTGCGTTGCAACCTTGCTGGCCGCGGAGCCAAAAGCGAATGGTGCTCCTTCAAAGGCTGCTGCTACCGTTACTCGCCCGCGGCCGAAGATCACCATCTCGAAAGAGACCACCTACCTCACCGAACCCTTGCGGGCGGATGGAATGGTCGATTACGTGGCGGCCGTCAATCAGCGTTTCTCCGCAGGCGTCACCCCGGAGAACAACGCGGCGGTCTTGTTCCTGCGGGCGCTCGGTCCCAAGAAGATCGACAGGAATATCCGCAAGACGTTCTTCAAGCATCTGAGGATGGCTGAGTTGCCTGACGAAGGAGAGTACCTCATTCCTTGCGAAGACTTTCTGCAAACAAGGATGGGATGGAAAGTTCCCGGTGGCGACACGCCCGATGATCTTGAGAAGACGCAGCAGATGGCGGATAAGGTGTGGCGGGCCTGCCATGTGCCCTGGTCAAATGAGGAATATCCATTCTTGGCAGAGTTGCTGCAAGCAAATGTAAGACCATTGCGGTTGATTACAGAAGGCTCGCAACGCTCCCGGTTCTACGTGCCACTGATCTCAACAAAGCCTGGATCGTTCCGCCCCCTAGTCATGTTGACGGGTCTGCCGTGGGCTACGGAGCAATTGGCGGCGCGGGCTACGTGGCGGCTGCGCAACCATCAGCTCGATCTCGCATGGGACGAGGTAATGGCCGGCTTTCGGCTGGCGCGGTTGACAGGTCGCGGCCCTTTCGTGGTTGATTCGCTGCTGGCCGTGCGATGCGAGTGCCAGGTTTTCCCGGCGGCGATTGCCCTAGCCCAGTATGGAGTGATTACTGTGGGATTGGCGAGACGATGGCAGGCCGAACTACACAACCTGCCGGCTCGACGCTCCCTCGTGGACGCTCTCGGCTACGGATGTCGCTTGGAGTCCCTCGCCATAACTTCAAGTGCTGCCGAGCGAGGCTACCAGCGGCCCAATGCCCTTGCTAAGGTTGGGTTGCCCCCTGACCCGACTTTCAAGGCGATGTTTGGACTGGACGAGGTTCACCAAAGGGCATATCAGCTCTACAGCACCGATCCGCGGATCGACTGGAACGAGGCGTTGCGCTACGTAAATGTCTGGTACGATCGACTTGTCGCTGCCTGCCGGCAGCCCTCATATCGGCGACGACGCGATGCATTGATGCAGCTTGCCGCTGAGGCCAAGCGGCGCGGCGGTCAAGCCTTGCAGCGGGCGTCTCTGCCGCTCAATTCGCCTATGCGAGACGACCTCTTTACGGCACTGGTGAAGGCGATCAAAAAGGACGACCGCGCCGCAAGGGCCGCAAAGAAGGGTGACTTGCGGTGGCTCTATGAGATTGCTTCGAAACGTGACGCGGAGGCGAGGAAAGAGACCGAGCAAGCGGTACGACGCGCGTCGCTCCCGCGCGATCTAACGCCGAAGCAAATCGCCCAGCACTTCGTGGATCTGGTGCTGGGGCCCGACTGGGAGGTAGGAGAGTACATGCTGAAGCCGGACATTGAGGAGCAGGCCCGGATGAGTCTGCTCGACCTCGCATTGGCTCTGGCCGCCTACCATCACGACCACGCTTCCTACCCGAAGACCCTGGGCGAATTGGCGCCGAAGTACATTGCCGACATCCCCTGTGACCCGGCCACCGACAGAGCCCTGCGCTATAGGCGATGGATCGGCGGCTACCGGCTTTACAGTGTCGGCCCAAACGGCAAAGACGACGGCGGGCGGAACTTCCACGAGGAGGTGGATGCGACGGGCCGTGTTGGCGACCTGTCGTGGGACGACATCGCCATTCGCATGCCGCCGCGAAACTACTCGAAACAGTAGCAATCGCCAAGCGTAACCGCTCACGCCCGG
>JAJYGZ010000208.1 GCA_021790495.1 Actinomycetes bacterium | reverse complement strand
ACAAGCCTTGGGGACAACTCCGGCCTCGCCCAAGACATCCATCTGCTCATCAACTGCGCCGCTTGCCGCCAACCGAACTCCGGGGCCGAAGAAGAGGACCCGGACATCTGCGCCACGCATCGTCTTGAGGCGCGAAGCCATAACCAGACCGGGAATAGCTCTGGCGGGGTCGTCAGTGAGAATTAGAAATGCGATCTTGGCGGGACTGGGTTCCACGTCGTGCTCCTTGGTGCTAGTTTTGCGCTTTACCCGATATACGCTAACCGGGCCTCACCTGCCGATGCACCCTTTACTTACTCTTGGGCGGGACCTAAAAGAGCAGCGGATCCATTAGATAGCCGAGAGACGGCCACTCCTTCATTCCAAAGAGAACCAGCGGGAATCCCCTATCCAAAAGCTTGTCGAGATGCGCAATGTCTTCGGACCCAAGTAGGTCGATCGGCCCCACTACCACGGCAGCGCCGAGTAGGCGGGCGTCTCGAGCGAGAAGGTCGAACTGTCTCACCACGTCGGTGCGCTTTGCCACCGCTTTGCGCAGGTCATAGAAGAACGGCGTCCAAGAAACGTCTACCAGGCTCTTGCAAATCTGTGATGCGACCCGGCCTGGGTCGCTCCCCTGGACGTAACACGGAGCGCCAGCTTTGGCGGCGGCGGCGCCGAGCCCTTCAATGGCAGTCGCAGAAAGCTCCGGCTCGCTGAGCACGCCGACCAAATCGGCGTCGATGGCCGGATTGCCAAGCAGAAAATTGACCACGGCGTCGTAGATCTTGAGTCCGCGCGAGAGAAACGGTTGGTCCTCCCAGACGATTTCGCCGAGATGGTGCTGGAAGATAGTGCCATGCGAAGAGAGCGCTTGGCGAAACTCAGCCGAAATCGGATCATACCCCCATAACTTGGCGACCAGCGCAAGGCTGGGATAGTTGTGGTGAAGATTGTCGTTCAAATATCCAAAGATCCGCTCGAAGCGATCGTCGAGTTCCGCTGCGACGCCAACCAGCACGATCTCCAGTTCGGTCTCGCTCATCCCGGTGGCCAGCGCGAGACGTTCGATCGCCAGTGGCGTACCCGCCAGCTGAGCCTCGGCCTCAATCTGCTGAGATTGGCGAATCAACTCTTCGGAGCGCGCAGTAAGCGAATAAGACCGCATCCGTTCGGTTGCCGCGATCGCCTTGGCCTTTTCAGCCGTGATGTAAGGCCCGCCTGCCTGTTCAAGATCCACCAAATTGGAATCGGTTCCCAGCGCCGCCGAAAGGATATCGAAAATTAACTCCATCTGAGCCAGCAAATAGCGCCTGTCGATAGAGTAGACCTCGGCCGGGCTCCCACTTGCATCCATGGTGCTCACGGTCGTTGCGTCCTGAACGAGGGCCTTCCCAAAAGAACCCGGGCACCACTATGGCCGCGATCGCCGTGAGCCGTGGTAATGGTTCTTGGAAGCGCCTTATCAGCCAACATCGATGCCAGGTTAGAAACCCTCAAATGAGCCCTCTATCACCACGTGGCGGCCTTATCATTTCGCCGCCGGGAACTTTCTCCGACCTGTATAGCCGCCTATGTTTTACTCTTCGGCCAAATTCAAGTCCAACTACAACAATCCTGGTTTGATCGATAGTTCACCCAAAATCCGCCCGGCAAAACCGTATCAGTCCGGTCAGCCAGGGACCCATTGCCCCAACTCAGCTGCGCATCGGAGAATCACCAGGCCTGGACCGGTTGAACCTAGAGCGAGGGACCAGGCGGCTCGACTATCGATTCGACAACGAATCGTTGAAAGCAGCGCCATCTACGGCGACCTGGTTTGCGAATCTGCCTGGGCTCCCTTTGGAAGAAATGCCCACGCGGGGATCAGGCGAACGTGCTCCTCGACAAGGATCTCGACGAACGAACCGGGGCCTTGGGCACCAGGTGACAAATAACGATCTTGCACGACCTGAAACTTCGATCCGCGCGTGGCGAGCATTACCCCGACGCGCCTTAGCGGGTCGATAATCCAAGCGCTATTGAGTACGGTAGCAAAAACCTTGGTCCCGCCCACAGGGACCGGTGTCCGGTCGTTGCCAATCTCGGCGGCACTTGGGACCAATTCCACCGAGATAGCGCCCCGTTGCATTTGCGCCACCGCACCAGAATCGACTTCGCCCAGTTGCGTGCGCGAAGTGCCAAAACCTTCACGAAGCGATGCAAGCCTATCGGAGGTCGAGGTCACAGGCTGGAAGACCACCTCGCGAAGGTCGATCACCGATTCGTCGCGGCCAAGCTCTTCCGGAGCTTGAACGGGCGCAGATACGTCGTCCAATCCATCGGGGGAAATTGTTTTCACTGGATCGAGGCGCCTCTCCCAGCGCGCTTGCAAACCGACGGACACGGAGGAGCCAACGACTGGTGCCGAGGCGGTCCGGTATCCGCTCAAATGGCAATTGCGCCCCGGAAACAACAGCGTCGGTGCACCCTTGCCCGCCGAAGAATACCCAGATCGCTGCGGGACTCGCTCCGTGGAAGCGACTTCGGCGGATCTCGCATGGCTTGCAAGTGACGCTCCCACAGCGAGCGTGGAGGCAGCGC
>JAJYGZ010000136.1 GCA_021790495.1 Actinomycetes bacterium | reverse complement strand
GGGGGTATCGCCTTGATAGCGCCCGCGAACAGCTACCGCCGACACGCGGCCGTCGTCGCCGTGGACGATGGCGTTCGCCTGCACATAGTTGAGCCCGACCGCACCGTAGCGGCGTGCAGCGCGAAGAGTGGCCAAGACCAACCTCACGTCGTCGCACCAGGCGTCGTGGTAGATGAAGGCGGAAGCCAGGGACTCTACCTCGAGGCGGGGAAGCATGAACTTGACGTCCGAGGCGCCGACGCGGCGATGGAACTGCCGAATCCGGTACCCGCCGGTAAGGTCGTATCCCCAGAGTACGGCGGAGTATGAGAGTCGAAGGGTGAAGTCGAGCGCGCCAACGCGCTTGGGAATCGGTATGACGAAGTCGAGTTTGGACACCAAGCTCGGCGCATTCTTGAGCAGCAGAGATCGCTCCGCGAGGTTTTCGTATACTAGGCCTACCTCGCCCTGTCTCAGATAGCGGAGCCCCCCGTGGATGAGCTTGGATGAGGCGCTCGAGGTGCCCGAGGCGAAGTCGCCCGACTCAATCAGGGCCACTCGATATCCGCGCGACGCCGCCTCGAGGAACGCGCCAGCGCCGGTTATGCCGCCGCCGATGACGACGACATCGAACTCCTCGCTTCGCAGTCGTTGAAGATCTCGCGCTCGGCTCGCCGGAGTGTGGGCCACTTTCGCTCCTTTAGGGCTTGAAATCCCGCCAATCTAATGGTGTCTATCGCACCTGTAGCTCGTGGGTGAGTTAGATGTCGGCGATTACTCGAAGTTTACTTTGCGTGATTACTCGATGACAAATACCTTGTCAATGGGGTCTTCGTTTCGATAGACGCCATATCTAATCAACATCGGGGTATCCTTTGATTCGGTCTTGATGGCGAAATAATGCGCTGCCACCCTGGTGACAGACCAAGACTAAGGCGCGCATACGCGAGGGGGCTACCAATGAGTTCGTCGCCGTTCTAGGGAGCGTTTGAAAACAGATCGCCCCGATACGAATCGCATTCCGCGATGCTCAAGACGCAGGGCGTACAAGAAGTGCGGGTCCGCGGCTAAAGAGAGTGACGGAGTCAGAGGTAGCGATCGACGCCGCCTCCGCAATGGATATTTCGACGGTTATCGGCATCCCTGAGGGATCGCGAAGGGAGAGTTTTAGAAACGCTCCGAGAAAGCTTCGAGCAATTATGGTGCATCCGCCGTCGCTGATCGCCGGAAGAACGCCGAGGGATTCGGGTCGGATCAGAACATCGACCCGAGTGCCGGCGCGATAGGCGCTGCTCGGGGAATACGCGACTTGACCTACAGACTCGACCTCAACGGTCTTATCGTCAATGACCGTGCCGCGCAACCGGTTGACGTTACCAACGAACTCGGCCACGAATTCAGTAGCGGGATGTGAATAGACCGCAATCGGAGTGTCAAGTTGCTCGAGGCGTCCCTGGTGCATTACCGCAATGCGATCGGCAAGGGCGAGGGCCTCTTCTTGATCGTGAGTGACGAAAAAAGTTGTAATGCCGAGCTCGAGCTGGATGCGCCGGATCTCCTCGCGAAGCTGCGATCGTACCTTTGCGTCCAGGGCGGAAAGGGGTTCGTCCAAGAGCAAGAGTTGGGGGCGAATCGCCAGCGCCCGTGCCAAGGCGACGCGCTGCTGCTGGCCGCCAGAGAGTTCATGGGGGTAACGGCCCGCCAGCTTCGCCAGCCCTACCAGCTCAAGAAGCTCCTCGGCGCGCTTAGTTCGCTCGCTGGGCTTTTGCCCCATTACCCGCAGCCCGAACTCCACATTGGTCTTGGCAGTCATGTTCGGAAAGAGGCTGTAACTTTGAAAGACCATTCCGATGCTGCGCTTCGCGGCTGGAAGGTCGGTTACGTCGTTCGATCCGATAAAGATCTGACCCTCGTCGGGTCGCTCCAGGCCAGCCAGGGAGCGCAGCGCCGTGGTTTTTCCGCAGCCCGACGGTCCCAGAAATACGATGAGTTCACCGGGTTCGGCTTTGAGACTGAGCGATTTGAGTGCGGCGACATCTTTGAAGTACCGAGACAATCCCCGTATCTCCACCGATACGCCAGAACGTACCCGAGTGCTGCCTGATGCGGCGGTATCGGTCATGCGACGTCACTTCTCCGATTCTTTGAAGACACTTGTTCCGAACTCAAATCTAGCGAAAGCGACGGGTTTGTTTGGAACCCAGCTCTCCGTTCGCAATCGCGGCTGCATCCGTTGTGGCTATGCATCGGCTTCCGCCACATCGGGGATCACGGTTCCGCGGCTGCGGTTTTGTCGGCCGGAGAACGCGATCATCACCACTGCCAGCGGTATCCAGGTAAAGACCAGGGCGATGAGGGACAGTGCCACGGCCTGACTGGCAGCGGTGCGTCCGACCAGAACCAAAAAGACCGGAAAGGTATTGAAGCTCATTAATGAAGCCACGGCGAATTCTCCGACGCTAAAAGCGAAGGTAAGGATGGACGCGCCAAGAATTCCGGCTCGAAGATTTGGAGCCAGCGCCCAGAAGAGGAGCTTCATCCAACTCGCCCCAAGCGACTGCCCGGCGTCAACGAGCGTCTTGATATC
>JAJYGZ010000137.1 GCA_021790495.1 Actinomycetes bacterium | reverse complement strand
TGAATCTAGCGCCTCTTGCACTGCCCACCAAGGAAGCGAACCAAGGAAGGCGAGGGCTTCGGGATCATTGCTGCCATCGGTCAAGATCCGATATGCCACAAAAGTTGGATGAGCTTGAAGGTCCAAATTTCGCCAGTCTCCGCTCCAGAATGTTGTGCCAAGGCGCGGAGGTATCTTTTTTGGAATCTGGGGAGACTGGCCAAGAGGAGGAAGTACTGCGGTTGCAAGATATGGGCGGATCTCGCGCCAAGCTGGTGAGTGCCAAACAACGCTTATCACTTCTCGATCCCGAACCCTGCCATCGAAGAGTCGGACTGCCTTGTATTCGACAAGTTTGATCTGGATCAGCTTGGCTACCGCACGCTTGGCACTAAAGGGCGAAACTCGCGCTTCGGCAGCGCACTCTTCAAAGGAGATGAGGCCGAACGGGTGACGAGACAAGGCGATGAGCACCTGGGTCTCTTCGGTTGAGAGGCCCTCTATCTGAGGTAGGCGGTAATAGCGATCAGGGTCAACGGGCGTCTCGGGATTATAAACATGCGACCCGCTTGAGCAAGGGTCTGAAGACCCGTGATTCTGGGGTTTCAGGAGTTTAGTCGAAGCGATCTCCATGACTCAAGTCTAGTCGATACGAAATCCTGAGTGTTTTTCAAGCTCTTTTACAATACGGACGCGCGAGAACTGTGACTCCTCCGGTGACGAGCGTTTAGCCGTTTCCCTTCAAGGTTCCCAGAAAAGCAATACCGGGTATACTGAGAGCATGGCTAAAGTTATGGTGTCTCTTCCTGATGATTTGCTTCGGGCTGTCGATCTTGAAGCAGACCGCTGCGGAACCACTCGAAGCGGTTACTTGCGCAAAATTGCCGAGGAGGAATTGCAACGACGCAGCTCCCGTCGTGCGATGAGAATGGCTGAGATCGACAAGATGGACGGTTCCTCAACGGGCCACGGAGGCGGAGTTGGCGAATTAGTCAAGACGTCCCGACCCCAACGGTGAACCTCTGGTTTCTTGACGCCAGCGTCCTTCTCGCGAGCGAGGATGCGGACGACGAACACCATAGAAGCTCTCGCCGGTTGCTTCAAGCTGCTGATCCTTTAGCTACTCTTGATCTCGTTTACTACGAGGTGACCAACGTGGCGCTACGTTCATGGCGAGACCCCTCAGCAGCGCATCGGCTATGCGAACGTGTAAGTGCCCTAGCCGATGATGGCGGAGTTGTGCGCGCCGGTTCATCGCTCCTTGTGAGCGCAGCGAGCATTGCCGAGGAATACGGCATTTCGGTGCATGACGCCGCATACGTAGCTGCGGCTCGTTCTTTAGGCGGCCAACTCGTTAGCTGCGATGTGCACGACCTGGTGTCAAAAGGACTTGCATGCCTCCCTGGCGGCACCGACCCCAGCCAAACAAATACCGAGTAGTCCATCCGTTGGCCTTGTGTCTTGTTCAAAGTCTTGCGAGCCAAGACCAGTAACCGGTCTTGGATGCTTTTTGTGGGCACCTCAAAACCGTCGCGGCGCGTCGTCAAGGCGCCCGAAGTCTGTCCACATTCTGGCGGGAATCGTCATCGAAGTCACGGGTTCGTGGCCAACGCCCAAAGGGTGCCGATGTGGAAACCACGGGGTGGTTGCCACCCTTGGTCTGATTGATGGGTACCGCAGTTGCATTTGCGCCGATCAAAATAGCGCGTAGCCACCGAAATCCTGGGTTTGGGGCGCTTCGTGGTGGGATTAGAGCTTCGGGCTAAGCAACGGTGCGAAGACAAAACCCCTGGTCTAGTCAAACTCGGTATTGAGACCGCGCGGTCGTCACATCGACATCTGGCTCAACGGCAAGCGAGCGGGCCCGTAGCGGTTGTTGCCTGGGTTTCCCGGCAGCAGCATCAAAACCAGCACGATGATCGAGCCGACGAAGGGGATTAAACCGAGGAAGACGAACCAGCCGCTGCGCCCGGTGTCGTGCAGCCTGCGCACCCCGATGCTAATTTCGGGAACGATCACCGCCAATGCGAAGATAACTTCCAGGATAAAGAACAGGCCGATTCGCGTGCCCAGCAGATAGAGGACAAGAAACACGATGTAGGTCGCCCCTACGAACGACCAGTACTCTGAGCGGCTGGCGCGACCGCTAAAGACCGCGAAGTTGCGAAAGGCCAGCGATAATGCAGTAATCAGGATCATGAGCAAAACGTAGCAGATGTAATTTTCGCTTTTCACGTTAAACGCAATTTTCGCGTACTTTGCGCGGATCGCTGCAAATCGTCCCGGTCGGCAACACTTGGTGCACCTAATAGTTTCTTCATCGAATCCACTTAATCTGAGCCAAAGTCCCATAAAAGGAGACCGGCGGTACGTGAACGACGAAGCAACCACCATAGCCATTATCGAAGACGACCCCGATATCGCCGATTTGCTCAACAGCTACCTGCGCAAGGATGGCTATCGCGCCCTAATTGCGCCAGACGTTCCAAGCGCGAGGCGCCTGATAAGCCAGTCCTCGCCAAAGATGATCTTGCTCGATCTCGGCCTTCCCGGCGAATTCGACGGCCTCGACCTCCTCCGAGAGATCCGCTCGACAC
>JAJYGZ010000382.1 GCA_021790495.1 Actinomycetes bacterium | reverse complement strand
AGCACGTGATTGAAGAGATGGAGTTCCAAAAAGCCACGCCCCCGTCCGGTCCATCTGAGTTTTCGAGCAACGTCATAGACGCTCGAACATCCCTGCGCCACGGCGTCAAAGGTATGGCCAAGGCGCACCCGATGGTGCTCGAGGAGTTCGTCGATCCGCAGGTGCATGGATTCGACTACCGGTCCATGTGCTGGCAAGATTCGAGATTCGGGAAGCTGGCGCAACTTATGGAGCGAAGCGAGATAGTCGCGAAGCGGGAGACCGGCCCGTACCGGCTCAAGACCGATCGAGGGCGTGATATGGGGAAGAACGTGATCCCCGGCGAAGACGATCTTCTCTTTTGGATCGCAAAAAACCACGTGCCCCTGCGTGTGCCCGGGCGTCGACACCACCAGCAGCCTGCGTCCGTCGGCATCTAACTCCTCACCGTCACTTAGCCACTCATCGGGAAACTGATAAAGATTCTGGAGGTCGTCTTGGAGCGGATCGTCCGGCGAAACTTGGGCGGCGAGTTCCGTCGCACCGCAGCGCAACAGGAAAACCTGCTGGCGCTTAGAAGGGTGCGCCGAGTCGCCGTGGATCAGCTCGAGCGAAGCGCGCTCATGAGCACCCAGCTTGACACGGGTGCCAAATTCGCTTCGGATGGCAACAGCCTGGGTGTAGTGATCTCGGTGGATATGGGTAACGAGGAACTGAGAGATATCTCCGAGCGAGTCTCCGAGCGAGCCGAGCGAAGCTTCGAGGACACGTCTAGCTGCGACTATATGCTCCCCGCCATCAACAAGGGTCACACTGCGCTCTCCAAGTAGCGCGTAGACGTTGACGGCGCGCAGCCCGTCGTTTGGCAACGGAAGAGGTATGCGAAATACTCCGTCGGCAACGCGGAATGCTCCAGAATCTTCCCAGCTTCGGTCGTATCTCTGCGTCTCTACCAAGCTCTCTCCAACGGCTCAAGATCCCATTTAGGTTAGTTAACCTTACCCGAGCAACCAAGTATCGTTCAGATCCAAACTAAATCGCCGCGCCACTTTAGCGCCTCCACGCCTCCGCCCTTGCAGATCGGCGCCTGACTCGAACTCCGGATTCGCCCGATACAACCCAAGGGGGCCGCGATCCAAAGCGCGGACGCCGCGAAAACGAAAACCACGGCGCTACCAAGCCCTAGCTAGGAGATCTTCGTCAATAGGCTAAGGCGCCCCAGCCACCGGCCGCTTCGATCGGCGCCATTTCGCCAACGATCCAATCCGGCGCAGCGCAAATAAATCCCCAAAACTAGGCAGTCAACCTCAGGAGGCAAAGCGCTCGCTGATTAGGCACCGGCTCGCTATTGGCCATAAAGCGTCGATCGATCAATCGAGGTCATATGGCGGAATCTCATCCTTGGGCCGCCGTTGCGAGCGACCTCGCCCGCGCCCCGAGGGAGGAGGGTCTGCCTGATTTTCGAACGCCTCGACCTCGTTTTTTAACTTTTCGTAGTGATCCACTCGACGAAGGTCTAAGGTTCCCGCCAGAACTGCCGCCGACACCGCGCAACCAGGTTCGCTCTTATGTGTACAGTCCGAAAATCTGCACTTGACTGAGACTTCGTCGACATCGGCGAAGGTGGCCCGAAGGCCGACGCGGTCGATCCAAAGCCCAAGCTGGCGTAGCCCGGGAGTGTCGATAATCGCACCACCGCTTGGCATGCATACCAGCTGTCGCCATGCAGTAACGTGGCGGCCCTTGTGATCCGAGACGCGCACCGCGGCAGTTCTGGCCGCTGTTTGGCTGGTCAAGGTATTCATCAACGTCGACTTGCCTGCTCCTGATAGGCCAAGCAGGGCGATCGTTCCACCGGGATAAATTGCGTTGAGCAAAGTGGTTATTCCAAAACTTGCCACCGCTGAAACTGCCACGACGGCAGTACCAAGGGTAACGGCCGTCAATTGCTCCAAAGCGCTCTCACGATCGGCGGGGCTAAGTAGTTCCGCCTTGGTAAGCGCGACGACCGGCTCTGCGCCGCTCTCCCATGCCAGCGCCAGCATGCGTTCCACGCGCGCTTGGTTGATCGGCTGGTCTGAACCTATTGTGATCACTACGTTGTCGATATTCGCGGCCAAAATCTGCGAACCGCTACGCCCTCCGCTTGAGCGGCGCACTATCGCATTGCGACGCGGTACGACGAGGAGCACAGTTGCCAAGCCGTTGGCGTTCTCCTCAAATATGACCCAGTCGCCGACAACGGCTTCCCCGGTGCTCGGCAGTCCGGCCTCGACACCGGCATCCGCGCTAAGGAGTAGCTTGACGGCCGATCGCTCAGCCCTTGCAACTCTCGCTAGGCGCGCGCCTATCGGCAGCGCGATGTCTTTGAGGAGCTCTTCAAAGAGGTTCAGATCAGCCTGTTGTGCCCCAAGGGCGAGAAGGTTTTGAGTAATTAACAGGGGCTCTGATTCCAACGCGGCCTTCCTGATTGGGCTATGAGGACTAAAAATCCACCGCCCTTTAGCATGCCCATGCTACCCGCGCCGCCCTCCAATAGCAATGCGATGGCCCCAGTGGATAAACGTCGCTCGGCAATCCGAACATCGTTTGGCGATCCA
>JAJYGZ010000166.1 GCA_021790495.1 Actinomycetes bacterium | reverse complement strand
AGGTCGCGTCCGCCACAATCGGCAATCACGGGGCATGGTTGACTTCAGGTGATTTCAGGGTTATCACCTCCACCACAAGAAGTACCCAGAGTGCTGCGGCCACCCCGAGATGGATGTCAGCCCAGAGCGGGGACGACTTCGACAGTGCCACCTGGGCGCCAATTCCCGCCACAACAAGAACCATTACGATCGTCACGCGCGCCCATATCTTCCAGAGCTTGCTTGCGCCGTTCCAGCCCTTCACCAGGAATGCAATAATCGTCAGTCCAGCTACACCCATGACGATGCGGTGAAAAAGGGCTACGGCGATTAGCCGCGGAGAAGCACCAGCGAAGCACACTGGCCAACTCGGACACGCCGCCCCAGCGCCCGAACCGACTACCAGCGATCCGCTAAACAGCAGAAGCAGCGTAAAGAGCAAAGAAAACATCCCCCAGCGCTTTGAAACCGGCGATAATCCCGTGAATGCGTCCCCGAGAAACGCAAGGGCGGCGGTGGCCGTGGTGATGGCCAGAAAGACCAGTCCGGTGATGAGGTGAAGAGCAACAGTCCAGGGCGCATTACGCGCCAGCACGGTGAGTCCGCCGAGAAGGACCTGAAAAAGCACCAGTCCAACGGCTAGCTTCGCACTCTTTTTGGTTGCCGTGGAACTTGGCAGCCTTAGAGCCAGCAGCAGGGTCAAAATAGCCGCAACTGTTACGAGCGAGGCCAAATAGCGGTGGCTCTCTTCCAGGAGCGGATGGAGCTGAAAGATCGGTCCAAGCTGTCCGTAGCAAAGCGGCCAGGAGGGGCACCCCATCCCCGACTCGGTCACCCGAACGGTACTGCCCAAGCCTACCAGGCCATATGTCAAAGCCGCAGTCACAAGAGCGCTCAGCTTCAATGTCCCGGTTCGGCTCTTGGCAATATGCCCCTCGTCAAGTACCTTATCCACCACTACCACCATTCCTAAGCGTCGGTCTCAACACACTCGATAGTCGCCGTTCCTTGGCACCTTGTCAAAGCACTGGCGGCATTTGCACGATTCTGATCCCGCAAAGGGACTTTCGGCCCTATCCAAAGCATCGTGCCTGTCATGTCACCAAGGCGCTCAAGTGCGGCGGCTCTGGCGACCGGCGAACTCCCAAAGCCTCGCAAGCGAAAATATCGCACGTTCACTTGACTATACAACTTGGGTGCGCTATTCTAGTTCTAAGTTGTATAGACAGGATCGAAGCATGATCATGATCACTCCCTCCAAACTGACCCTGGAAGACCTCCGAGCGATGGCCAACGAGCACCATGAGATCCGGTTGGATCCGCTTTGCTTTGCGGCGATCGAACGAGGGGCCGACGCCGTGGCACTTATCGCCGAACGCGGAGAGCCAGCGTATGGCGTAAACACCGGTTTCGGGCGCCTCGCTAATACCCATATCCCCCGCGACCAGCTAGAGCTGCTGCAAAAGAACTTGGTGCTCTCGCATGCGGTCGGCGTCGGGGAACCCCTGGCGCCAGAAGTTGTTCGGCTCGTTTTGATGCTCAAGATCGCCAGCCTTGCCCGCGGCCATTCCGGTGTCACGCCGAATCTTGTCAATGCTCTCATTGCGCTCATCAATAAAGACGTGCTGCCCATCATCCCCTCCAAAGGGTCGGTGGGAGCCTCGGGCGATTTAGCGCCACTCGCGCACCTGGCGTCGGTACTAATCGGCGTTGGAGAGGTGCACATACATGGCGAGCGCGCCGGCGCGCTCGAAGGGCTCGCGGCCGCCGGTTTAGAGGTAATGGTGCTTCGAGCCAAGGAAGGACTCGCGTTGCTCAACGGAACCCAAGTCTCAACAGCGATCGCGCTATGCAATCTCTTCTCGATAGAGGACCTTTTCGGAACCGCGATCGTGGCCGGATCTATGTCCGTGGACGCCGCCGCGGGTTCAATCGCCCCTTTCGACCCCCGGATCCACGAACTCCGAGGACAACACGGACAGATCGACGCCGCCAGAGCCTACCGGGCGCTTCTCGCCGATTCAGGGATCACCGTGTCGCACCAGGACTGCGAAAAGGTGCAGGATCCCTACAGCCTGCGATGTCAGCCCCAAGTCATGGGCGCATGCCTCGACCTGATCCGAAATGCCGCAGCGACCTTGGAAATCGAGGCTAACGCCGTCTCGGACAATCCCCTGGTCTTTCCCGACACGCTAGAAGTGCTTTCTGGTGGAAACTTCCACGCCGAACCGGTCGCTTTCGCCGCCGACACGCTCGCCATCGCTGCTTCGGAGATTGGCGCTCTGGCCGAACGGAGAATCGCGCTTTTGATCGACGCGACCCTGAGCGGATTGCCGCCATTTCTTGTCCGGGACGGCGGGGTCAACTCCGGCTTCATGATCGCTCACGTCACCGCTGCTGCGCTCGCTTCGGAAAACAAGACCCTGGCCCATCCCGCATCGGTGGACTCCTTGCCCACCTCGGCAAATCAGGAAGATCACGTCTCGATGGCGACATTCGCCGCAAGGAAATTAACCGATATCTGCGTCAACGTCGCGGGAATCCTGGCCATCGAATTGCTGGCTGCGACCCAGGGCATCGAGCTCCGCGAACCATTCCACACCAGC
>JAJYGZ010000103.1 GCA_021790495.1 Actinomycetes bacterium | reverse complement strand
AATGAAAGCCGCGTAAAATCCGGCGTTTAGCCACGCGCCGATGATGCGAATGGCCGATAGCTTTCCCCGTGGAAATGGTTTCCAGCCCAAGAGGCTGGCATCAAAAGCTAAAACCGCGACAAGGAGTGCGAAATGTATCGCTTCCCAGGATCGCGTACTTTCAATGCGAGCTAAGCCATCGGCGGCGTTGGTTGAAAACGAGGGGTGAAACGCGCTTATGAGGGCGATCAGCGCCGGTGGAACGGCCATCCGAACCAGATTTTGTTTGGTGTTTGGCTTGTCGTCTTTGAGGTTCGGCTGTGCCAAAGCTTCGCTTTCTCCTTGTATCTAATGTGAGTTTGCTTTTCACCGGGGGTTTCACCATGTCGGATCATTTGCGCCAGAAGCGACCCGTAGCGCGATTCATTATTACACCAAAGGGGGGTGGCCTTGGGTCAGATAGATACCAACGATTATCCTACCGTTGAAGCGAAAATGAGAGGGAGTTGTTGCAGGAGCCTGGCACTGCTTGGGATTATTTGATCAGTTCAAGCGTGGGTGCAATCGACCGACTTTTTGAGTCTTGTCAGGCGGGGGCGGGAGTTCTCGGCTTTAAGCCGGACACGCCCTGGGATCCCAGGGCTCCGGGCGCTGCAGAATGTTGATTTGCGTGGCCCGGGTGATGTTGGGAAGCGCGATCGAAATATGCGTTGCAACCGTCGTTGCTGGAGAACTTTGAGGCGTCTGAAGCGTTGTCGACGGCGTTGCGGCGCCGCTTTGGGTTGCCGGCGAGCTGATAGTTCCAACGGCGATTTGATCGCCAGCCACCAGCTCGAGGGGCGTCCCAAAGGAAATGGACGGGAGTTCGCCCATTATGACCGCGCCAGCCAAAGAGGCCCTGAGGACCTCGGCCTTTTGGATGTTGCCGGGCGTGTAATAGATAACTGATTCGGCCGGGTTTCCGGTCGGAGGCGCAGACTGTGGAGCTCCGACGTTATATCCGAGGGTCCGGAGTTGATTTGCCACTTGCACACCGGTATTAGAGGCGTTGCTGCCATTCACCACCGTTACCGAGATATTCGAAGGGGAAATCTTCGGCGTCGAGATTCCTAATATTTGGTTCATCATTAGCGTGTCAGCGGGATCTTGGGGAAAGACGATGGAAAGGTAGTTGACCCCGTCGAATACGTAGCCAGATGTTCCGCCCTCAAACGCAATTGGAAGGGTTCCGGTTTGTGCGGTCGCGGGATTGGCACTGCTGTAGGTTCGGATAAGCGATAGAATCTGGGACTCGCTGAAGTGCGAATCAAGTGTCAGCTCCTTGTAGACGCTATTCAGAAGAGCCAAATCTCGAACCGGATTCCCGATCCCGGCCGCTTTGACTTGCTTGGCGAGAACTTGGAGGAAGATGTGGTCGCGGCGGGTCCTCGAAAGATCCCCAAGACCGTCGTAAAGCCAGGTTCCGCTTGGGGTGCGGTAGTAAAGATGGCGTGCCCGCACGACTTGGAGCGCCTGGTAGCCGTTAAGCTTAATACATCCCGTGGTGGTGATATTGAGACCCGAGTAGGCGTCTTTCAGCTCCATGGGGAAGTACATCTTGATGCCGCCGAGAGCATTTACAACACCTTGAAAGGTGTCGAAGTTCAGCTCTACGTAATGTTGAATCGGGATCCCAAGGTCGTCTTCGATGGTTTTAACCAGCTGGTTGGGGTCCTCAACTGTGCTTTGGGGCGAGATCGGATTGAGTGCGGCATCGACGCGCTGGGCTTTGGTCGTACCGGGGATTGGCATGAAAAGATCCCGAGGTATCGACAAGAGCGAGACTTGTTTCGTGGTTGGATCGAAGTGAGCGATCATGGAGACATCCGCTCGGCCGCCGCCCACCTGAGACGCGGTTCCAAACGCGGCCGCCTCGCTCGGGCTGAGGCCGGCCCGAGAGTTATTGCCGATGAGGAGAATATTGATTGGCTGTCCGGCGACCTGAGGCTTTTCGGCTGTGATGACTACGCGATGCACTTTGTTGAAGAGAAATTGTCCATACGCGATGCTGGCGCCCGCTCCCAGAGCAGCGACCAAGATGAGTGCCGCCAGGAGCATGATTGCTCGACGCTTCCGCTTGGAATTACCCCGCTGGCTGATGCTCGAAGGTCGCGTTTGGCTTGGAGTTTCAGGCTGGGAGTCGGGCATAGGGAAGGGAGCATACCTTTCAAGTCATGCGTTGCATGGTTGGCGACCCAAGCAATTGGCCCGAATTTGTGAGCGTTCTCGTTTGTTGATCGAACACTCTAGAGGCCGACGGATCAATGTTGATCTCGTGGCTGTTCACGTACGCTTTTTGAGTTGGTCGCGATAGAAATGAAATAGGGCGATCCTGGGTATTCCGCCTAATTAAATCGCCATGTGAACTCAAGTCGTCCGCACGCCTCTGGACGATTGGTGCGTCTTGGCGGCTATCGTTGCTCGCCAGCACGACTTCAGCCTGGGCACTGGCGGTTCCCTAACTGTGAACCTGGGCACACCGTAAGCTTGGCGCCTGGTCGGAGATCGGTTCAAGCTTGGACCTTCTCTGGCGAAGATAATTGGGCGGCTCCGCCCAGACCGCCTTTT
>JAJYGZ010000008.1 GCA_021790495.1 Actinomycetes bacterium | reverse complement strand
GCCAAGGGCATTTCCAAGCCGCTCCGCGCGAACCAGCGGGGTATAGCCGGCTCCGAGGGAGACATAGTCGTCCCCGGCAACCGGAAGCAGCTCCTTGTAACGCCAGATCGACGGAGGCCCGGCGGCGATCGACGCACGGGAGATGTTGGCCGCGATCGCGTCGTAGTCGTACTTGACTTCTAGCGGACCAAAACAGAATTCACAAACATGCAGGGCTTTGGCCTCATAGGCCTGGCCACACTCCTTGCACGCCAAAGATTCAACGTAAGACAAAGTTAGCGCTACCTCCTCATCGCTCGGGCATTGGCACCTGGTCTCACAACTGGTTGCCGCGGTATCTTTGGGCCCGTCCCTAAACCGCTCTAGATGACATCATTTTTTGAATGAACTTTTAATTTTAGTTTCCAGGGTCATTGATTTCGGCCGCTTTGGGTCAATCGCCATCCCTGGCGTAACGCGATACGAAGTCGCCTATCGCCTCACCGACGCACCAAGAGGTCTCACCCATCGCCTTGTCTTGACCAAACGTCGCGACGAGCTCGACAACTCCCAGCGCACTTTTCGCCAGCTGGGCACGAACCTCCGGAGCGGCACTGCCACAGACCACCAAGGCAGGCTTTTGCAGGCGAGCCGCCAGTGCCAGCACCGATCCGACGACCTTACCATCGAAAGACTCCTTGTCAACAAGACCTTCTCCGGTTATGACGAGATCGCATCCCTCAATGAGCTCTTCAAGCGCCAAATACTCGGCTACCACTTCGAAGCCCGGCACGATGCTTCCCCCCATGGCGTAGATCATGCCCGCCAGCCCACCAGCGGCTCCCGATCCATCGATCTTGGTGGGATCGCGTTTGAAGCGTTCGTTGAGAAGATTGGCACAACCGGCGAGCCGGCGAGCGAGAAACGCCACTTCTGTGGCGCTCGCGCCCTTTTGGGGCGCAAAAACTTTGGCGGCATCCAGGTATCGCGTCTTGACATCCACCGCGGCGGTGAACGCAACCCGTTGATAAATCGAATCCGATCCGAGCGCGCGAAGCGCTCCCATGCCGCCATCTGTCGTGGCAGAGCCGCCGCATCCGACGATTACCTTGGTGCATCCCGCGGCCACCGCAGCACGGATGAGGACGCCGGTTCCATATGTGCTCGCAGCGAGCGCGTCATTAGACGCCGCCGAGCCGATCAGGTTCATGCCCGAAGCCCGGGACATCTCCACGATCGCAGTACCGTCTTGGAGGCGCGAATAGCCAGCCAAAACCGAGCGGCCTAGGGCGTCGAAGGTCGCCACCTCGACGAAACTCCCGCCCAACGCTTCGATAAGTCCTTCGCCGCCGTCGGAAACAACTCGCCCTTGCACCTCGGCAATGACTCCGAGCACCCCCTGGGCGACATCCACAAATTGGCGAGAATCGAGAGTTCCTCGGAACTTGTCCGGTAAAACTACTACTTTCACGAACTGCAACTTAGTCCAGCACCGCTCCCGCCAACGAATTCCACCCCCGCGCTCCAACTCCAGGTCTACCCTTTCTGCCCACAGGCTAGGTTCTTAGCTTGATGGCAGACTTTTTTGTGGTTTCAAATAGAGGTCCCTTCGGAGCCATCGAGGCGGAGCCCGGCGTCGTAAGCCTAAAAAGGGGCGCCGGCGGGCTGGTAACCGCCTTGTTGCCGTTGGTCCGATCAAAAACGATCAACTTGGTCTTTCCAATTTCCGCCCCGGCCGAGCTCGCGGCCCTCGAGCTCGGCCTCTATTCGCAAGATTTGGACGGGATATTCCCGGTCGTTCTGGATGCCCAAACCCACGAAGCTGCCTACAACAAGATCTCGAACGAACTTCTCTGGTACTTAAATCACGGCATGTTCTCCCTCAGTAGGGGGCCGAGTTTCGACTCCGCGCTCTATTCGAACTGGCACCTATACCGCAACTACAGCCAGGTGATGGCCGAATTCCTAGCGCAAATGGCTCCGAGCCAAGCCAAAGTGATGCTCCAGGACTACCACATGTTCCTCGTCGCCGGAGATTTGGCGGCGCTCAGACCCGATATCGAGATCTCTCTTTTTCTCCATACTCCGTTCGCCACTCCAAGCGAGTTCGCCATTTTGCCAGATTCCATCGCGACCGAACTCCTCACATCGCTAGGAACCCTTGGCCATTTCGGCTTTCATTGCACTGCTTGGAGAGACAACTATCTTGCCACCGCTGCCAATGCTTCGATCTCGACGGCCGCGCGGACCTGGGTCAATCCACTTGGCTCTGATTTAGACGAACTCGAAGCGGTTAGAAACGGCGAGTCAGCCACGGTGCAGGTGAACGAACTCCGCAAATTGGCCAGCGGACGAAAGGTCATCGCCAGGGTCGACCGGATGGAGCCCTCAAAAAATATTCTCCGCGGCATCGATGCCGTGGTGGAGATGCTTAAGTTCTATCCGCATCTGATCAACAAAGTCGTTCACATTGCCAACTGCTACCCGAGTCGAGAGGGCGTTGACGACTACGCCGATTACGCGCGCGAGGTCGCCAAAAAGGCGTCGAGCGCCAACCGGTACCTGCGCGAATTGGCCGGCAATCTCGGTATCCCCGTCGACGCTGATCC
>JAJYGZ010000074.1 GCA_021790495.1 Actinomycetes bacterium | reverse complement strand
CAGGGCGGGAAGGGGTGTCGATCCCGTAGAAGCAGGGCCACTTGTAAGGAGGAGAGGATATACGCAGATGCACTTCAAGAGCACCGGCCTCCCTAAGCAGCTTGACCATGGCCTTGGTAGTGGTACCCCGCACGATTGAATCGTCTACCACCACGAGCCGCTGCCCGGTAATGTTGTCGCGCAGCACATTGAGTTTTCGCCGCACCGCGTCCACTCTCGAGGCCGGATCAGGCGAGATAAAGGTACGGCCGATGTAACGGTTTTTCACCAGTCCCTGCCCATAGGGAATTCCGCTCGCCGCAGCGAAGCCAACCGCGGCCGGTACTCCGGAGTCCGGGACACCCATAACCAAGTCTGCCTCGACCGGAGCGGATTTCGCCAGGTACTCGCCCATATGTCGCCGCGTTGTATAGACCTCTTTGCCAAGGAGTTGAGCATCTGGGCGGGCGAAGTAGACAAACTCAAAGATACAAAGTTTCGGATCGACGACAGAGGGAGGGAACGGACGATAGGAGCGGATTTCGCACGCGTCGATGACCACCAGCTCTCCTGGCTCGACTTCTCGAACAAAGGTCGCGCCAACGACATCGAGCGCTGGCGTCTCAGAGGCAATTACATACCCATTTTCCAGCTTACCGATGCACAGAGGCCTAAATCCGTGCGGATCCCGCACCCCGAAAAGTCGATCATGATCCATCAGCACCAAGGAAAATGCGCCCTTGAGTTCCGGAAGAACGACATGAAGCGCATCCAAAAGCGCTGCCGAGTGAATTTTGACGGACTCGCCCACCTTTACCGGCCCCAAACCCCGTTTGATCTCTACCGCAAGGTAATGTGCCACCAGATCCGAATCGCTGCGCAAATCGCTGGCCGAGATGCCCAACCTTGCCGCCAGAGCGACGGTATTGGTCAAATTGCCGTTATGGCCAAGAGCGATACCCGAATCGCCAACCGCCCGGAACACGGGTTGTGCGTTACCCCATGTCGACGAACCGGTTGTCGAATAACGGGTATGGCCAATAGCAAGGTTGCCAGGCAAGGACAGCAGCGTGCGGTCATCGAAGACGTTGCTTACCAGTCCCATATTTTTCACCACGGTGATCGAAGTGCCGTCGCTGACAGCCATTCCTGCCGACTCCTGCCCACGATGCTGCAACGCGTAAAGGCCGTCGTAGGTCGCATGCGACACTGATCGAGTCTGCGGCGCAACCCGGATGCCAAAGACTCCGCAAGCCTCCTCGGGTGCGTCACCGCGGAAAGGGTCGTCAATTTGGACCAGGTCGCTTGACCCGCATGCCAACTCCGGATCCTTTTCGGCCTGCATATTCAACTCCAGCCTTGCCCGTAACGGGCACGGATCGGGCTCTCGAACTCAGACCATAGCCTATTTAGCACTTCGAAGATCGAATTTCGGGCACACACGCGAACGCAAAGCGTGGCAAATGTCGCGTTTTCGACGAGTGTGCAGCCGTCATCCAAATAAAATTTACTCACTGAAACTACGTGCTCGAGAACTGTTACATATTTAGGATAATTGCCCGAGGCAGGCGACGATGATAGACCTTCACACTCACTCAAGAATTTCAGACGGATCTGAATCGCCCGCCGTCGTAGTGGAACTAGCCAAAGCGGCTGGCTGCAGTGCTTTGGCACTGACGGACCACGATCGCTTCGACGGTCTCGCGGAGGCAAGAAAAGAGCGGATGAGCTCGACATCGAACTGGTTCCCGGGGTGGAGATTTCGTGCCACTGGAATGTCGGCACGATGCATATGCTGGTCTACTTCGTTGACCAACGGTCCACCCCTTTAGCGGGAACCCTCATCGAGATGCAGATGGCCCGGGAAGACCGCAACCGAAAGATCATCGCTCTGATGAACTCGAACGGAATCGACATTACCTACGAGGAATTAGCCGAGGAAGGCGGGGGGAGCGGATTGGGCAAACCGCATTTCGCCCGGCTCATGGTGAAAAAAGGTATCGTCTCCACCTTGCAAGAGGCCTTTGACAAGTACCTCGAAAAGGGAAAGGAGTACTATGTCCATAAAATCACCAACTCGCCCGAGGAGATGATCGACCTCGCACTGGCATCGGGTGGGGTGCCGGTTCTAGCCCACCCGTACAGCGTCTGCGCGGATGAAAAAATGGTCTCGGAATATATCGAGAAATGGGTTGACGCAGGGCTTGCAGGAATCGAAGCTTACTACGGGCGATACGTCCCCGCCCAACGTCGCAAGCTCATCGACCTCGCCAATTCTCTCGATATCATCGCCACCGGAGGCAGCGACTTTCACGGAGAATACAAGCCTGACTTGAGCGTAGGCGTGGGACGGGGCGACCTTATGGTCCCCTATGAGGCGCTGAGCGCGATCAAGGCAAAGGCGCAAAGTCTGGCCGCAACCAAAATTTAGCTCTTTCGCTCCTGGGACCCGGGGCGCTCGAGTCTTATATCTCGAAGCTCACATCATTCCCAAACTTGACGACCCTGGAAGAGTCAGTACGTCCAATCGTCGAAGCCTTCAAGCCGCTCGCCTCGAACTTGGCGCAAAGAACCTCCGGAGCGTCGGTCACAAACACCACCCGCGATGGAGA
>JAJYGZ010000098.1 GCA_021790495.1 Actinomycetes bacterium | reverse complement strand
AAGTTCGGGATAATCACCCGGTTCGGGCACACACAATCGAGAACTGTCCGGACATTGCCCGATGCGGGGCTTGTTTCGCCGAGCGGGAGATCCATTTGGCGCTCTTTGCGCCAACTCCCTTGAAAGCTAGGCCTTGAGAACTACCAACAAATAACTTGAACATTCGTGTAGCCGCCCGCTGTCGATAACGGTAAACGTTAACGAATGCGAACAATCGCATCTCGCGGGACCCAGCTTCTTGGGACGCCGACGAGCCGAACCGCGAAGCTTCGATCTTCGTCGCCTTACTCGCTTATTCTGGTCGTCCTGACACGTCTAGGGCTCGTGCGGCTCTAGGCCCGCTCGCGCAAGGGGCCCTTGATGATTTTGCCAACCGAGTTCTTTGGTAACTGCGCTTCGATGAAGATCGCGCTGGGCACCTTGTACGGTGCCAGAGAGGACCGGCAGTGTACCAGTAGCTCGGCTTCGTTGGTGGAGGTATCGGGCTTGAGAGCAACGTACGCCACAACCACCTCGCCGAGGCGATCGTCAGGCTTTCCAATGACTGCGGCTTCGAGCACCCCTTGATGCGAGTAGAGAACGTTCTCAATTTCTTTGGGGTAGATGTTTTCGCCACCGCGAATAATCATGTCCTTGAGGCGATCGACCAACACCAGGTAACCATCGGGATCGAAAAAGCCAACGTCTCCGGTGTGAAGAACACCTCCACGAAGCGCTACGGCGCTTGCCTCGGGGCGATTCCAGTATCCGCTCATGATGGTTGGACCACCAATGACGACTTCGCCACGTTCGCCAGGGGGCAGCGCCAGTCCATTTTCATCAACCACCGCAACGGTTTGGCCCGGTAGCGCCAGGCCCACCGTGCCTGGCTTGCGGATTCCGCGAATCGGGTTCAACGTAGATGCCACGGTCCCCTCCGAGAGTCCGTACCCCTCGACGATTGGGACTCCGTAACGTTGCTCGAAGTCGAGAATTGTTGCAGTCGGCATTGGAGCTGCGCCGCAGACGACAAACCTCAGGCTGGACGTATCAGCGCTCTCCTCGGGTCCTAACGCCGCGAGCATCGCGTACATGGTAGGCACTGCCGAAAAGTAAGTGGGGCGCTCCGCTCCGACAATCGCCCAAAACTGCTTTGGATCGAACCTCGGCGCTATCGCAACTGATCCGCCAGCCCACAGTGGCGAAATGGTACCGGCGATGAGGCCATTGGCGTGAAAGAGTGGCAGAACCAAAAGGCTTTTGTCGCTGCTCGTCAGCTGCAAGGCCTCGATCAGAGACTCGCACATCGCAGCGATGTTGGCGTGGTTGAGCATGACGCCCTTGGGCTTGCCGGTCGTGCCGCTGGTATAGATCAACAAAGCGAGATCAGTGGGATCCGGATTGGATCCAACTACAAGAGTGTCACCACTAACGTTGGCAAAATCATCGGCGAAAATCGCGGTCGAATCGGAGGTGGCAGTGCGCCCGGCGGTGTCGGTATCGACGATTACCACCTTGGCGCCTGAATCGGAAATTTGATAGCTGGCTTCTGGAGCGGTAAGAGCGGGGTTGATTGGTGTTAGCGCGGCACCGAGTCGCCAAGCCGCGAACAAGGCAATGATTATTTCGGCACGGTTCGCCAACATCACCGCCACGATGTCCCCGCGGCCAACGCCGGCGCGAGCCAATCTGGCCGCGCCAGCCTTTACCGCGGCTGCGAACTCAGCATTGCTGATCGTGCCGTTGCTTGTCCTGAGACACACACCGCTGGGATTCTGCTGGGCACGAAATTCAGGTAGTGCAACCAAAGGAACGTTTGACCTCATGGTTGACGAGGTTACGCAATTTTGCGATGTAGGTCTATGTTCTCGGAGACCAAAATTCTCATCAAGTTTCGTGCGCCGGAGCCAGTGTTTCAGAGGTGTGACCGATGTTACATTTCATAACGCGACCCAATCGCAGCTCGCTCGGTTGTATGACGAATGGAGAGCCATGGGCAAGCGCCTGATAAATATCGACAATGGTGGGACTCTGACCGACGTTTGCGTCGTGGACGACGGAAAGATTACTTACACCAAGACTCTGACCACCCCTTATGACTTGAGCCGCTGCCTTTTCGACGGCCTCACCAAAGCGTCGCAACTCATCTACGGAGAGCAGCAGCTCGCGGCGTTGCTGCAGTCAACCGACTACATCCGCTACTCCACCACCCAGGGCACCAATGCCCTGATTCAGCGGCAGGGCCCAAAGCTGGGACTGCTTACCAACTCCTCCGAACTTGCGGCTCAGATGGTTGCCGAGAGCGGTAACGCATCGCTTTTTGATGCACTGGTCGGGGAGAGGATGGTGACTGTAGATCTCGATGTCGATGACGAGGCGCTTTCCCGCCAGCTTTTAACCGAAGTCAATCAGCTTGTGAGCAACGGAGCCAACCGACTCGTGGTGGCATTTGACGGACCCACCGCGGCGGTAAGTGAACGGCGCGTACAGGGGCTCATGCTCGGCCTATATCCGCGGCATCTCCTTGGCTCGATACCGCTCTCGTTTTCAGCAGAGATGTTCGGTGCGGATTCCAATGAAGCACGGCGCGCCTGGTCGACGGTGCTCAATGCTTT
>JAJYGZ010000212.1 GCA_021790495.1 Actinomycetes bacterium | reverse complement strand
TGCAAAAAGCGAGGGGGTTTCGATCCGTGCCCTCTCTTGGTCGGCCAGGCGCCCGTTGAGGCTAACGGGTTTGGCGTCCGCCGCGGGCCGGAAGAGTTCAGGGGATTTGGCCAGGCGCGAGTAAGCAGCTGTAATCGCCTCGAAGCGTTCCCGATCTCCTCCGGCTACGTCGGGGTGGTACTCCTTTGCGAGGCGCCGATAAGCTCGCTGAACGTCGGTTATCGAGGCGCCATCGCGTAATCCCAGAGCGCCGAAGTCACTAGACACGCCAGTCGCCCCTTCGAAGATTTGGTGCCCTTGACCCCGAGGCGAGAACCGAAATGCACTTTCGGAACCCGAGCGTGACATTGCCAACGCGCACCGAAGACTCGCCTAGGCGCACGCTGCGGCTGGCCTTCACGCCCAAATACGAGCGCTCAATCGACGAGAAGCCCCTGGAGGTGGCGCAATTATCTGCGGTAATTGGATCGCAACCCACCAAGAACCCGCATACCAACGAGGGCTCGCGGAATTTGACCTCCATGACGGTACTCCTTCAGTCGCATTTATCGGCAAGTTTCCCGCCAAAACTTAGGGACCATTTTCAATGGTCGAAGACTCTCCGTGGGCCCGACCCAATTCATCTCCGAAATAGGGCACACCGTCAATCCCCAAGTCGGATCATATGATACTCCTGGTGATCTCAGCAAAACTATTTCGCTACGTTTTCATGGTTTTCGTCCCACCTACACACAAACAATATCCGATCTAGGTGCCAATAAAGTCGACTCAACGGTGCTATCGCAGCGCCGAGTCGAATGGATTTAGGCCACTCTGCTCAAGTTGTGATTTCAAATTAAGCCCAGAGGGCGAGGAGAACTCAAATGCGCGCGCGATGGGGGAGCTAAATCCCGTTGAAAGAACTCGAGAACTCGGTTAAGTTAGTCAAGAATCCCCGCGGCCAGATCCCGACTGCCACCAGCCAGAATTCCCGCCTCGATGCAGCCACAGGTCTCGATTCGACGTCCTTTTGACCGTCTCCGTCAATTTTCAATGCGTCCATCGTTTCACGACGAATCCGAGATGTAACATAGCGTTCACACCACTTACACGAGGAGCCCGGCGTCGGCTAGCGGCGCTCAAAATACACAATCCATTTCAGATAACCATGGAGAACGATAATGCCGTCGAACAAAAACTTTCGCCCCCTTGGGCGCATAATTGGGTCACAACGACGACCGCTAACTATTAGTGCTCACGTAAAGCAGGCCAACGATGCGGAGGGATCTGCGGCCACACGCCTTTCCCGAGCTCTTTTCCGTCGCGTGCGCGAGAGAACACTCGCGGGGCGCAGTGCAATTCGAGTCCTGGTGGCGGTATTGAGCGCTGGGGGTCTCGCGGTCGCCGGTACTGCTGCAATCGCGGCGCCGGCCGGTGCCGCCGTGTGTAGTGCTGCTGGGACCACTGGACTCACCGCCGCGGTGGTTGCCACCGCGGGCCAGACAATCAGTGCCTCTCCGTTAGATGCCACCGGGTGTGATGTGGGAATATATGTCGGTCCGACAGCAACCGGAGTAACGATCACCGGAGTGACCGTCTCGGGCGCGAACGACCACGGCATCTTTGCCCAAGACACCAGCGGACTCACTATTACAGGTTCGACGGTAAAGGGAAACGGCGTGGCCCCAACGCCTGGTATCGCCGAGAATAAGGCCATCGAACTAGCTGGGGTTTCCGCCTCGACCGTCTCCAACAACGTGGTGTATTCAAACAGCGCCGACGGTGGAATCGGCTTGGCCGATGACGGCGGGATCGATCCTGGAGCGCCCAATCATGGGACAACAATGGCCTCGACTGGCGACACCATCTCTGGGAATCAAAGCTACGGCAACTACGGGGGGTGCGGAATCGTAGTGGCCGCATATGACCCAGGAGCTGGGATTAGTGGCATAACAGTCTCGGGCAACACGGTCGCGGGGGCAGTCGGCCAGTTCGGTCCGCACGGACCGGTTATCGGCGGAATCGTCGTGGCCGCAGACACCCCAGGAACGTCGGTCTCCACGGTGATGGTTAGCGGAAATACCGTGAGTGAGGCCTTTATACCGGGAATAGTCGTGCACTCGAACGCGCCAAACGACCACGTAAGCGCAGTAACGCTACAAAACAACACGGTTACCGGCAGCGACTGGGGCTCGGTTGACGGACCCCCCAAGCCAGCCGGAATTATCATTGCCGCCTCGCCAATTCCCAGCCCGGTTACCCCGACCCTTACGGGCACGGTAATCGACGGAAATACCATAACTCAAGAGTTCTACGGCGTATGGCTCGCTGGCGACTCTGGCTCATCGATCACCTCGAACACCATCACAACGGCCCCGGGTGGCTCGGCCATCTTCCAAGTCCCATCGCCGGGATCCGGATATTGGCTGACCGCCAAAGACGGAGGGGTCTTTAGCTTCGGCGATGCCGGCTTCTACGGCTCGATGGGCGGCATTGCTCTTAATGCTCCAGTCGTCGGAATAGCTCCCACCGTGGACCAAGGTGGGTATTGGGAGGTCGCGTCCGACGGAGGTGTCTTTAGCTTCGGCGATGCCACCTTCTACGGCTCGATGGGCGGCAAGAC
>JAJYGZ010000099.1 GCA_021790495.1 Actinomycetes bacterium | reverse complement strand
GTTTGCGGAACCGTTGATTCTAACAGCGGTCCGGCACGGTCAAGCTTTTGTCGAAAACGCCAGTATCGAGGCCATGCAAACTACCGCCTGTGAATCTCCGAGAGATCCGACTCTTTCGGGGCTTTTTGCCTTCACCGAGATCGGTGCGCCGAGGATTTCGGTGAGCTTAGTCTCCATCGCGCTTCGGTATCCGGCCAGTTTGGGGGCTTGGAGCACAACCGTGGCATCCCCGTTGATGAGACGAAATCCTTGGCATTCGAAGAGCGTTCTGCATCGTAAAAGCAGACCTATGGAATCGGCTCCGCTCCAGGCTGGATCGGAATCGAGAAAGTGATCGCCGATTCCGCCCAAACCCACGCTGCCCAGCAACGCGTCGGCCAGAGCATGGCAAACAACGTCCGCGTCCGAGTGGCCGATAGGACCGCCGCCCGGGGCGACCTCAATACCTCCGAGAACAAAGCGACGACTCGGGTCCTTGCTTAGGGCATGGAGGTCGAAGCCGCTGCCTATCCTCAAACGGGCAAAATCCATGGTTTCCATAGCTACTCCTAAGCGTCGATACCGCGCACGCCGATCTCCCAAAGAGCGTTTGCCACCGCCAGGTCGGATCTAGTGGTGATCTTGAGGTTATGCGCCTCTCCGCTCACGGACGAAACGCGAATTCCGATGCGCTCTGCAGCATCAGCATCGTCGGTCGTGTCGAGCCGGGCGGCATGGATCGCGCGTAGCGCACTCGCTGAAAAACCTTGGGGCGTCTGGGCGACCATCATGTTTTCGCGCGACACCGAGATCAAACCCACCTCGCCGCTTGAGCGCTTGAGGGAATCAACAACCGGCATCACCGGAACGACCGCCAGTTCTCCACGCTCGAGGGCTTCTATCACGCGCGCATACAGTTTCCCCGAAGCCATGGGTCGCGCGGCATCGTGCACCAAAATGAAATCGGCGTCTGACGGCACCCGAGCCAAGCCGGCACGCACCGAATCACTGCGGGTAGCCCCACCCTTTTGTACAATGCAGCCCAAGCGCGCCATGGACTCCATGCTGCTCTCGGGCACCACCAGCACAACGCCGTCGGTAGCCGCCAAGGCGGTATCCAACGCAACGTCAAGCACCGTACGTCCACCCAGCCGAGCAAGTTGCTTGGGTCCACCAAATCGTTCACCGCTTCCAGCGGCAACCAGGACCGTCCAGACCACTTTTCGCGCTGTTCGCAGAGTCATTGCTAGAACCAGCCCAGGCTAGGCGAGAGCTTCGTCCAATTTGGTTTCGGCCTCTTGCTCCTCGACCCCGAGGGCGAAGGTCAGTTCAGAAACGAGGATCTGGCGCGCCTTGGACAGCATTCTCTTCTCGCCCGCGGAAAGACCTTTGTCCTTGTCGCGTATGGACAGATTCCTTACCACTTCGGCGACTTGGTAGATATCCCCAGATTTGAGCTTCTCAACATGATTCTTGTAGCGGCGCGACCAGTTCGTCGGCATGCGCGCATCCTTCTTTTTGAGAACCGCGAAGACTTCCTCGACCTCTTCGTCGTTGATTACCTCTCGAATCCCCACCTCTTCGGCTTTGTCGACCGGGACTTTGAGGGTAAGGTCACCAAAAGCAAGCTTCAACACGAGGTATTCGCGCGTCTCGCCCAGCAGATCCATGACCTCCTTCTTCTCAATTACGGCAGCTCCATGGTGTGGGTAGACTACTTTGTCTCCAACCTCGAATTTCATTTTTCTCCCGGGCTAATAGAATGACCTATTAATTTTAGAGCCAAATGCTGATAAAGGTCCCGGGACATAAGAAGGTATTGTCGCGCGCGTCGGTCAATACTTTAAAATAGTCACCTACTAAGGCGCGGAGGTGGTTATCTTATTGGCGTGGACATAGTCGAACTTCTCTCGGGAACCTCTTTTTTCCAGGCTCTAGACGACGACGCGCTCGCGGCGGTTCTCGCGCAACACCGCAAGGTCTCCTACCGCCGCAATCAAGAGATCTTCCGCGAAGCCGACCCGGCCAACGCGCTCTATGTGGTGATCTCTGGACGGATCGGAATTGTAAAGTCATTTCTCGACCGCAAAGAGTCGATGGTCGCAATAATGGAACCTGGCGACCTCTTTGGGGAAATGGGGCTTTTCCACGACGCGGGAAGATCAGCAACAGCTCGGGCCATCGAGCGCACAGAGGTGCTTGAGATCCCTTATCCCCCAATCCGCCTCGCGATTGAGCTGAGACCAAAACTTCTTTGGTCGCTGGTGCAACTTCTGGCGCTTCGACTCAGGCAAACCGACGACGCGCTAACAGACGCGATGTTTCTCGACGTAACGGGTCGCACCGCGAAGCGAATCATCGAGCTTGCCGGAAACTCCGATGAATTCACGCTGCCTCTAACTCAAGAAGAGCTCGCTGGGTTGATCGGCGCGTCACGCGAGCGCGTCAATAAGACTTTGGCCACCTTCGTGCGCGCCGGATACCTCGAGATCAATGACCGCAATTACAAAATCAAAAACCGCAAGCAGCTCGAGATAATCGCGGGCTGACCGACGCCAGCGACGAAGCTCGGCCTCAGTACTGTTCCGGCCGCATCGCCGGGAAGGCAATAACTTCGCGAATCTGGGAAGCGTCGGC
>JAJYGZ010000214.1 GCA_021790495.1 Actinomycetes bacterium | reverse complement strand
CCGAAAAAGTTTTGCCGCGGTATTCATAAGTGCGCAGTGGGACGGCCTCTAGCCCCTCGATGAGCGCCAAGGTATTGGCTCGTTGGTGAGCTTCGACGTAACCAATGACCACGTCGGTGCCGCGAGACGAACGGTGGTGGGCTTCGGTCAGCATGGCATAGGTTTTTCCAACTCCCGCCGCAAGACCGAGGTAGATTCGAAGTTCGCCGGGCATTTACGAGCGCGGCTGCAGTTTCGCCAAAAAGAGGTTGAGCTCAACGACATTGACCACCGGGGTGGCGATTAGCCAGCTAGGCGGACTTTGTGTTGCTTTGGAGATGAGTTTGGTGAGAACTCCCAGCTTGATGTGGCGCAAGGAGGCTACTCGGGGCGCCTGGTCCAGGGCGTTGGCGATGCTGATGTCGGGATCGAGTCCCGACGCCGAAGACATAACGGCATCGGCAGGAACCGCCGCTTTGGCGCCGAGGTGGTTCTCCTTGCGATATTGGAACGCCAATGCGGCTATCTGCTTGGCGAGAACTGGATTGGAAAGTGCCAAGTTGGATGCTCCCGAAGCCGATCCGCTGTATCCTACAGCGCTCGGCCGCGGCGAAAACCAAATCGGCGATGCGAATTGCTGCGCCAAGAGCGAGCTGCCTACCACTTTGCCATCCAGTGTTATTAGCGATCCATTGGCCTGCTGCGAAAAGAGCGTCTGGCCCAGTAGCAATCCGACCAATGGGTAGATCACACCTGTCAATAGCGTGAAAGCAAGGAACATTACCACAGATGTAACTATTTGCCTTTTCATAAAGCTATCTGATTCCTACTAATACAAGCACGATATCGATCGCCTTGATTCCGATGAAGGGTAGCGCTACGCCGCCGAGTCCGTAGATTGCCATATTGCGGCGCAGTATTGAGCTTGCACTGGCGGAGCGGAAATGGACGCCACGGAGCGCCAGAGGTATTAGCGCCAAGATGATGAGGGCGTTGAAGATTACTGCCGCCAGGATCGCAGAATGTGGATTGGCGAGATGCATGACATTGAGGGGTGCCAGGGCAGGGAAAACCCCTTGGAACATCGCAGGGATGATGGCGAAGTACTTCGCGACGTCGTTGGCGATGGAAAAAGTAGTCAGTGATCCCCTGGTGATGAGGAGTTGCTTTCCTATCGCAACAATCTCGATGAGCTTGGTAGGATCCGAGTCGAGATCGACCATATTTCCCGCCTCTTTCGCCGCCTGGGTCCCCGAGTTCATCGCGACTCCGACATCGGCCTGGGCTAGGGCTGGAGCGTCGTTGGTGCCATCTCCTGTCATCGCCACCAGCGAACCTCCGGTCTGCTGGGCCTTGATATAACTGAGTTTTTGTTCGGGAGTCGCTTCTGCGATGAAGTCATCGACACCGGCTTCGGCGGCGATGGTGGCCGCTGTGACGGGATTGTCCCCGGTGACCATCACGGTCTTGATCCCCATGGAGCGCAACTCAGCGAAGCGCACCGCCATACCTTCCTTGACCACGTCCTTGAGGTGTATCACTCCCAGAACGCTTTCGTTTGCTGCCACCACCAGAGGGGTTCCTCCCACCGTCGCGACTTGGCGCACTGCCCCAAGCGATTCGGAATTCACCGTGCCACCTTGTGAGTTGACCCAGGAGGCGATGGCATCCCCCGCGCCTTTGCGAATTTTGGCAGCGCCGTAGTCGATTCCGCTCATTCGCGTGCTGGCCGAGAAGTTCACCAGGGTCGCGCCTTGCAACCGCTCAGCGAAGCTCTCGAGCTCGAGGCCGAAGAGACTTTGCGCCAGTTCCACGATCGAACGTCCTTCGGGTGTCTCGTCAGCAATGCTGGCTAGCATCGCCGCTTCGGCGAGGTCTTTGCCCTCCACTCCCGGGGCGGGGAGAAACTCTGTGGCACGTCGATTCCCGTAGGTGATGGTGCCGGTCTTGTCGAGCAGCAGTATGGAACAATCGCCGGCGGCTTCGACCGCGCGACCAGATGTCGCCAGTACGTTGCGCGAGACGAGGCGATCCATTCCGGCGATGCCGATTGCCGAGAGCAGTGCCCCGATGGTAGTGGGGATGAGACACACCAAGAGCGCCACTAGCACCACCATGTTTTGGGGTGATCCGGAATAGATCGCAAAAGGTTGCAGGGTAACCGTGGTGAGTAAAAGTATGATCGTCAGGCCGACAAGGAGGATGTTGAGAGCAATTTCGTTGGGAGTCTTCTGGCGATCCGCCCCTTCCACCAGAGAGATCATCCTGTCCAAGAAGCTCTCGCCGGGTTTCGCCGAGACACGGACGGTGATCTCGTCGGAAATTACCTTGGTGCCTCCCGTGACCGATGATCGATCACCGCCGGACTCGCGAATCACCGGGGCTGATTCCCCGGTGATTGCCGACTCATCGACGCTAGCGATTCCTTGGATAATTTCGCCGTCACAGGGTATGGTATCTCCCGCACTCACCAGGCACAGGTCGCCGTAGTTGAGCTTTTCGGTGGCGGTCTCTTCGATGCTTCCATCGGCGCGGATCCGATGTGCGACCGTGGACGTTCGTGTGCGGCGCAGGGCGTCCGCTTGAGCTTTGCCGCGTCCTTCGGCAGTGGCTTCGGCAAAGTTGGCAAAGACGATG
>JAJYGZ010000095.1 GCA_021790495.1 Actinomycetes bacterium | reverse complement strand
GTACCCGGCACCATCAAGTGTCCGAGCCATCCCCACCACCGGGGCATTCAGCTTCGTCGCTCCCATGGAGCCGTAAAAGCTGGCGTCACCGAAGGAGAACACGCCTCCGTCGGCTGCAACAAGCCAATATCCCTTGCCGTCAGGTGTGCTCGCCATCCCGACGACCGGCTTGTTCAGAACCTTGCCGCCCATCGAGCCGTAAAAGCCGGCATCGCCCTTCGTGAAAACGCCGCCGTCGGCCGCGACCATCCAATATCCATTGCCGTCAGGCGTCATGACGCTTGACGCAGGCACCAGAGCATGGGCTGTAGACGGGACCAGAACCGCAAAAGCCGGATCCTGTGTGAAGCTGAGCGTCACGACGCCCGGATTGACCGTTGCCCCGCTCACGAGCGAATAGGTGCCGTTCCCATTCAGTTGGACGACCTTTGCACCTCCGCCTATAGCTGGATTGTCAATCGTGACCAGCACGGGATTTGCGAATGTGCCTACGTATGGAGTCCCATCAGCATTCTCAATCGTTATCCCCACGCCGCCCAGGGCGACGTAGCCGGGCAAACCAATTGAAGGCAGCACCACATCCAAACTGGTGTTCGAGGGACTGGTGATTACGACCTGCACGGGAGAGGAAAAAGTATTACCCGGAATCTGAACCTGGAGCTGAAGGCCGTCGACCGAAGCCGTTATCGAGTCCGTCTGGCTCGATGGAGCCACACTCAGAACCTGCACCACCTGGGAGAAACCGCCTGGAGTTCCAGACGGAATCGGGGAGCTGGGGCTATACCCGCCTGCGGCAGCCGCTGGAGAAGCCGAGACGAACGCCGATCCGACAGCAAGAGTTCCCGCAACACCCAGGGTGCGCAGCGCTTTGTAATGCCTCACTAATAGCTCCATAACTTCCGCGTTTTCGATCCGATTGTATAGGATCATTCGGTCCCCGTCCAGGCAGATGGACAATTACCTCTCCTGACAACAAGTTTCTTGTCGCCACTATCCGTGACCGCGCAATGCAGCGTTCAAACACGACCAGCCGCGATGACGGCTACCTTTTCTGCCAACGCGGCCCGACGCTTCATCCGGACTTGGATTGCATTCTGCAACCTTCATGCACAAATTAATGGTTCGGCTCTAGCGGGAAGATCCTGCGCTGCCGACCGAACCACACCGGCTTCATTATTCATAAAAAGGAAGACTAGACATCGTCTCGGGTAACGCGACCACATCTTCAGCTACCGGACTAGGCCCTCAAAACGCCAATAATTGCAGCCAAGGCCTTGTCAGTGCCCTTCCGATACGGTGCGAAGTCTCCTCGCTTACGGGCCAATTGACGAGCGCGCCTCTGCGCTCCCCAAACGGTGCAGAGCACCATGGCCTCGATAACGATATTGCGGGACATCTTCGAAACGCCTTGAGTACGCTCACGGAACACAATGGGCACTTCAGCGACCCTGGCATCGAGAATGGCCGCTCGAAATACCATCTCGATCTGAAAACCATAGCCTTCGGCGCCGACGGTTGCCAGGTCGATTGTTTGCAACAGCGCAGGTCGGAACGCCCTGAAACCAGAAGTGGCATCCCTAACGCCAAGGCCGAGTATTAGGTTCGCATACGCATTTCCCCCTTTCGAGAGGGCAAGCCGGCCCCGACTCAGTCCCGGTGACTTGCCACCGGGCACATAACGGGATCCAATCGCGAGGTCGTACCCATCTTCCAGCACTCGCAGCAGCACGGGAATGACTTCGGGCTCGTGACTGAGATCCGCATCCATCTCGATCAGAGCCGTCGCTCCTTCGCTCATTCCGCGAATAAAGCCATCTCGATATGCTGATCCGAGACCCGACTTCATGGGGCGCGACAAGACATTAACATAGGTATCTCCAGCGGCAAGATCCTTGACGACCTGCGCGGTACCGTCAGGTGAAGAATCATCCACGACTAGGATCCGTGCCTGCGGAACCACACTGCGAATGCGTTCGATCACGGCTGCAATATTTCCCGCCTCGTTGTAGGTCGGAATAACAACCCATGGCGCCGAACTGGAATCCAACTCCATACTCCCCTTGCGTTTACGAATGGCAATTGAGCCACGGTGCCATAACCTAGCAGCCCAAAGCTGCCGCCCTTTCTAGGGCAAATCTTCGACCGAGGCTAACAGATCCGAATTTCATGTCAGATAACCCGCAAGATGGGGCATTGAACAATGACCCGGTAATACCCTTCGGTGCAATCGTTATCCGACAGGTTCAGCGGTCCGTGCTTGCGATTAAACTAGTTCAGACCTTGGTCGACACAAAGTCAAGGCAGAGTTACCTGACCTTTGATCTCATCAACGAGCGTGGACCAAAGCGGTGCGCGCCTACGTCTCCAACTCAGAGTTCTGACTTTCCTCAAGTAGGCATGGGCCACGAAGCCCTGACCGGCAATGCGACGTGCCCAGCGCGATGGAGGCAGGCATTCCATTTCGACCAAAGCAGCGCTGAAGCGCCAGAGTGCTCGCCGAGAAAGGGCTTTGGCCGAGTGCCGATACGCAACTTCGCATGCAGGTTCGTCATTCGGACCAGCGCAATTTCACTGGCAGCAACCACGGCGCTCATCGTCTGGAGTGCGGAGGCGATCGCCTCGTAGGCAACGGCCATCATCTCACCGTTGTCGATGGACCAGGAGACGAAGGTGGGCAGGCGCTCCAGCTTGACGACACTGACGACCAGTGACGGAAAGTTGATCATACACCGTACGGCACCAGCCAATGCGGTGGCAGCGCCGTCTACCCCTTGCCACCGGGTGCATTACCCACGGCGATGGCCCGAAGCCCCTCGCAAAGAATGGCCGGAAAGAGACACCGTCGTGTCAATTTCGACTTTCCCGTCCGCCTGAGCGCGCTCGCGGCAGCACGACACCAATCATGAGAGACCCCGGCGCGCTTGGAACAGCACAGTGTTGACCTATTGCGGAGCGATTTGCGAACCACCCTCGGCCATGTTTCCCGAGGGGCACATGCGCCCATCCTGCCCAGCCAGCGAGGATACGGCGTAGTCGACGGTAGCCGACGGCATGATGAACCCCAGACGGTCAACTCAGATGTTGAAGCTTAGAGCCGCTCCCACCTTGTCTCGATGTCTCGCGTCGCTAAAGAGCACGTCGGCGGTGCGGGCCCTCACTGACTCAGCATCATGTGATTCCGAGTTCTTCCCAACCACAATTATCCCGGCCGGGGTCAGGGCGCCAAGAGCTATCCAGGTCATAAACCCGATCCCCAGTCGCCCAGATCTGGCAGCGTGATTTCAGTCTCATTACATAGCAGCAAGTTTCGATCAGGGTTGAGTTCTCAGTTGTGGCGCAGGCACCACGACACGAGCAGGGATTGCAGTTCTCTGCCGCGTACCTTGGTTTTCGAGGTGGCTCGGATCGACCGAGATTGGCCCGCCGAGCTAGTCTCTTTCGCGAAGAGGCCCCTTGATGATTTTTCCGACCGAATTCTTGGGCAGTTGTGCTTCGATGAAGATTGCGCTCGGCACTTTGTATCGCGCCAGCGAGGTTTCGCAGTATTCCAAGAGTTCAGCTTCGCTGATCGATGTGCCGTCTTTGAGAGCGACGTAGGCAACCACTACTTCGCCGAGGCGCGAGTCGGGTTTTCCCACTACGGCGGCTTCGAGCACCGCAGGGTGCGAGTAGAGGACGTTTTCAATTTCTTTCGGGTAGATGTTTTCACCGCCGCGGATGATCATATCCTTGAGGCGATCCACCAGTACCAGGTAGTGGTCGGGATCGAAGAACCCGATGTCTCCGGTGTGGAGGACCCCTCCCCGAAGCGCCTTGGCGCTCTCCTCGGGGCGATTCCAATAGCCGCGCATTACGGTTGGGCCGCCGATGACGACCTCGCCAGGTTCGCCCTGGGGAAGCTCGTCTCCATTTTCATCTACCACCGCCACGGTTTGGCCAGGAAGCGCCAGGCCAACAGTGCCTGGCTTGTGGACTCCATGCAGCGGGTTGAGTGTAGATGCCACGGTTGCTTCCGAGAGTCCATATCCCTCGACAATGGGGACGCCATAGCGGGTCTCAAATGCTGTGATCATCCCAGCCGGCATCGGAGCTGCGCCACAGATGACAAATCTCAGACTGGAGGTATCTGCGCTCGTCTCAGGCGGTAATGCCGTGAGCATGTTATACATGGTGGGCACTGCCGAGAAATAACTTGGCCGTTCGGCTTCGACGGTTGCCCAGAATTGCTTGGGATCGAACCTCGGGGCGATTGCCACCGAACCCTTGGCCCACAGTGGCGAGATGGTGCCCGCGATGAGGCCGTTGGCATGAAAGAGCGGCAGTACGAGGAGACTGGTGTCGCTTGCGGTGAGCTCCAGCGCTGCGATCATCGACTCGGACATCGCGGCGATGTTGGCGTGATCGATCATGACGCCCTTGGGCTTGCCGGTGGTGCCGCTGGTGTAGATCAACAAAGCAAGTTGAGAAGCATCGCGATGGGACGTGATCTCTGTGGCATCGGGTTCACCGGAGGTGAAATCGTCGGCAAGGATTGTCGTTTCAATCGCCGAAGCAGCGCGCCCAGCGGTGTCGGGTTCTACCAAGACCACTTTGGCGGCCGAATCGGTAATTTGATAGCTGGCCTCCGGGGCGGTAAGGGCGGGGTTGATGGGCGTCACCGCAGCCCCAAGTCGCCACGCGGAAAACAGCGCGATGATCATCTCGGCCCGATTCGGCAACATCACCGCGACGATGTCATCTCGCTTTATCCCGTGACGGGCCAAGTTGGCGGCGCCAGAGTTGACCGCAGCCGCAAACTGGGCGTTGCTAAAGGTGCTGTTGACTGCGCTGAGGCACTTCCCATCGGGATCTTGGCGGGCGCGAAATTCTGGTAAATCAACCAATGGAATCCTTGGAGGCATAAATGACCAGGTTAGGCCACCGAGAGACTTCGGTCTATGTTCTCAAAGACCAAAAGTCCCCCCAAATTTCGTGTGGGGGAGCCAATGTCCAAGGGGTGTGACCGATGTTACATTTCTTGACGCGACCCAATCACAGCTCGCTCGGTGATATGAGGAACGGAGAGCCATGGGCAAGCGCCTGATAAATATCGATAATGGTGGAACACTGACCGATGTTTGCGTCGTCGACGAAGGCAAGATCACCTACACCAAGACTCTGACCACCCCTTATGACTTGAGCCGCTGCCTCTTCGACGGCCTCGCCAAAGCCTCACAGCTTATCTACGGAGAGCCTCAGCTCGCCGCGCTGCTGCAGTCAACCGATTACATCCGCTACTCCACGACCCAGGGTACCAACGCCCTGATTCAGCGGCAGGGGCCCAAGCTGGGACTTCTCACCAACTCCGTCGACCTCGCAACTCGGATGGTTTCCGACAGCCGCAACGCGCAACTCTTTGAAGCTCTGGTGGGGGAGCGGGTGGTGACTCTCGATTTGGAGGCCGATGACGAGCTGCTCTCCCAAGAGCTCCTCACCGAAGTCAACAAGTTCGTGAGCGCCGGGGCCAACCGCCTTGTCGTCGCCTTTGCGGGACCCCAGGCCATGCAAAGCGAAAGGCGGGTACAGCGGCTCATGCTCGGCCTATACCCCCGACACCTGCTGGGCTCGATCCCGCTCTCGTTTTCGGCCGAGATGTTTGGCGCGGATCCCGATGAGCCACGGCGCGCCTGGTCCACGGTGCTCAATGCCTTCCTGCATCCCGCCATGGAGAAGTTCTTGTTCAACGCCGAATCGCGTTTGCGGACTCATCGCACCCGCAGGCCGTTGCTGATTTTCAGAAACGACGGGGGTTCTTCGCGGGTGGCGAAGTCTTCTGCGATCAAAAGCTACTCCTCGGGGCCTCGCGGTGGCCTCGAGGGCACCAAAGCGCTGGCAGCTCACTACGGATTCGAACACGTTCTCATGGTGGACGTCGGGGGAACTACCACAGATGTGGGGTTGGTGCGAAGCGGAGAAGTGCGCATCGACCGTTACGGATTGGTAGACGGCGTGCGCATCTCTTTGCCGCTTGCGGAAATCACCAGCAGCGGTGTGGGAGGGAGCTCCATCATCGAGGTGGTCGATGCACAAATCGTGGTCGGTCCGCGCAGCGTCGGTTCGGCTCCTGGCCCGGCGTGCTTTGGCATGGGCGGTGACGATGCCACCATTACCGACGTGCTACTGCTCAGTGGGGTATTGGACTCGCGGACTTTTCTTGGTGGCACCATGTCACTCGATGCGGACCGCAGCAAGGCGGTGATTCGCGCCAAGATCGCCGAGCCACTCGGGATAGATCTTCTCGAGGCGCTGGCGCGCATGGAGGACGCCTTCACCGATCGGCTCACCGGCGCCATCACCGCTGCGGGCCAATTGAGCAGCGATACCGTTATCGCGGCCTTTGGCGGAGCCGGGCCGATGACGATCTGCGAAGTGGCGCGCAAAGCGGGGGTGAAGCGAGTGCTGGTACCGCACGCAGCCGCGGTCTTCAGCGCTTATGGAATTGGATTCTCCGACATCACTCAGCAGTACCAGATTTCGCTCGATGCGACAGAGCCCGACTTCGATCTTGTCATCGCCACGGCGGTGGCCGAGTTGGACGAGAGGGCACGCCGGGACTTCTTCGCCGAGGGAATCGACTTCGCCGACTGCACTCTCAGCTATCGCCTGGTGCGAGAAGACGGCTCCGCGATCGAAGTCAAAGATCCCGCCACCCTGGCCTCTCAGCTTAACGGTAACGCCGGCGTGCTGGAGCTCTCGGTGGTCTCGGCACTTCCCCACATCTCACTCGCGGCCTCCACCGGGACTGAGCGCTTCGAGGCCCAACCCAGCGGGCATCGCTCGGTGCTCGACACTAAAGAGCTATCTAGTGGCCGCAGTTCACTTCCGGTATTTCATCTCGAGTCCCTCTCCCCGGGCGCGCTCGGGGTCGGACCCGCGATCGTTGAAGGGCCGTTTTTCACCATGAAGATTCCCGCCGATTGGGAATTTATCACCACGACATCGAGTGATGTCTTGCTTGCAGATATAAGGAATTCTTAATGCGTTATGTCCCCATGACGGAGTATCTCCAAATTGATTTGAATGACGAGAGGTGGCAGTGCCGTCGTTGCCATCACGACATCGCCTCTGCCCGCGAGAACTACAAAACCGGACTTCTCGTCTACGATCGAGACCCTCGAGAAATCCATCGCCCGCTTATCGACCCCGAGAAATACGAGTTCACCTTTTCTCCCGATCCGCTTTGGTGTCGTATCGTGGAGTTCTACTGTCCGGGATGCGGCACCATGATCGAGGTGGAGTACCTGCCACCGGGCCATCCTCCCACCTACGACATGGAGATCGATATCGATGCCCTGCGCGCCCAGAAGGCGGGCCATGGCGATGACGTTGTCATCCCTCTCGGACGCGATATCCCAGTCAATTTCAGCACCAAGAGCTCCTCGCAATGGGAGGGAGGCAAATGAGACGGATATCGGTTGATATCGGCGGGACATTTACTGACTGTTTCGTCACCTGGGATGAGGAGTTCTTTCAAAGCAAGGCCCTGACTACCCATCACAACCTCTCCATGGGGTTTAACCACGCTCTTGACCAAGCGTGCCAAAGGATCGGCAAAGAGCGCCGGGAGGTGCTGGGCGGGGTGGATTCGGTGAGATACGCCACCACTCTTGGCACCAATGCACTCATTGAGCGCAGCGGCCCCACCGTGGGTGTCTTGGTGACCGCAGGATTCGAGAGCACCATCGCGCTCTCTCGGGGACGTGGCTATGGCGAGGGCATGGACGCACTCGCCAAGAACGATCTTTCCAGCGGCACACGGCCCGAGCCGCTGGTGCCTCCGCGATTGATCCGCTCCTTGCGCGAACGGGTCAACTATGCCGGGGAGATTCTCATGGATCTCAGCGTGGATGACGTTCGCCGCCAACTCAAGGCCCTTATCGATGCCGGTGCGGAGGCGCTCCTGGTCTCGCTCACCAACGCCACCGAGAATCCCGCCCACGAGCGCCTTGTACAAGAGATCTTCCTCAGCGAGTACCCTGCGCATCAACTCGGAGCGATACCGATGCTGTTGTCGCATCAGCTCTCGGGCCGCAAAGGGGAGTACGTCCGCACTACTTCCACGATCATCGACGCCTATCTGCACGCAACGATGTATCACGCGCTTTCGGATCTCGAGCAGAACCTGCGTGCCAACGGCTATGCGAAACCGATGCTGGTTAATCACAACACCGGAGGTATGGCGCAGCTCAACTCCACTGATGCGCTGCAAACCATCCACAGTGGTCCGGTGGCGGGAATCGCCGCCAGCGAGCACTTGGCCGGAGAGGTGGAGATCGACAAGATCATCGCTACCGACATGGGAGGCACCAGCTTCGATATTGGCCTGGTTACCGTGGGAGGTGGCAAGCACTACGACTTCATGCCCGTTATCGACCGCTGGCTGGTCTCGATTCCCATGATTCGCCTCGTTACCCTCGGCGCCGGCGGGGGATCGATCGCGAGTTACAACAGCCTTCACGACTCGGTGCAGGTGGGACCGCGCAGCGCTGGTTCTGACCCCGGGCCAGCCTGTTATGACCGTGGCGGGTTACACCCCACCGTAACCGACGCCGACCTGTTGCTGGGTTATCTCGATCCCAGCGAATATGCCGGCGGTCAGATCCCGCTCAATCCTGCTCGCGCCGAGTTCGCCATTGAGGAGGTATTCGGAGATCACCTCGAGATGGATCCCATCGAGGTCGCGCTGCTGATCAAAGCCGAAGTCGACGATCAGATGGCCAATGGGATGGGCAAGGAGCTGCGCATTCGCGGGTATCTCCCCGAGGAGTTCACCATGCTCGCATACGGCGGCAACGGACCCCTCCACTGTTGTGGCATCGCCGATCGCCTTGGCATCACCAAAGTCCTCGCCCCGCCTTACAGTTCGGTCTTTTCCGCCTTGGGGGCGGGCAACACCAACCAGATGCACATCCACGAGCGCACCATCGCCATCAACCTCTTTAGCTCCGCCACTCGCCAGCTCTTTGGAGACTTTGACCTCTTCAATGGCATAGTGGAGGATCTCGAGTCCTTGGGCACCGCCGACATTGTGCGCCAAGGAATGGATCCCCTCAAGGTGGAGCATCGCTTGGAGTTGGATATGCGCTATGGCAATCAGCTGGTTACCTTGGCTGTCGTAGTGGATCGCAATCGGCTCCGTTCGGTGAGTGATACCTTGGCGGTCGCGGATCTCTTCTCGCAAGAGTATGCCCGGCGCTATGGTCAAGGGAGCCAATCTCCCGAGGCGGGAATCCGCATCTCTACGGTCCGCGTGGCGTCCTTCATTGTCGGCAAGTCGATCGCCTTTGGCACCTTGGCGCCAGCAAGCGAATTGTCTGAGCCGACGCGGCGTACCACGCGCATGTGCCGTTTCCCCGGCTTCTCCAAAGCCCTGGAGACTTCTATCTTTGACCAAAGCGCCCTTGAGCCAAGCCAGCGCGTCTTTGGCCCAGCGATCGTGACCGCCGAGTCCACCACCTACTTGGTGGAGCCGTCCTGGAGGATCGAGACCGGAGATCGCGGAGCGGTGTGGTTCTTCAGAAATGACAATGCAGGAGGAGTTCGATGACCCAGGCCCAGATGCCATATTCGGCCGAAGAGCAGATCAAGGTAGATGAATTCCTCGCCGGTGCCACGCTCTTTTTGGGTCCCGATCCCGAGATCATGCGTAACCACAAGTCGGCGCCGCGAACTCCGCTCGAGGAGGAGCTGCTTTCCCAACCCATCGACAGCGATGCCCTCGACAAAGTGCGCAAGCGCATCGTCGCCGGCCTTGACGAGGCCTATGAGATGATGGAACAGACCGGTGCCGCCCCGGGCGCAAAGTGGGGCGATCTCACCAGCGCGGTCTATTCCGCGGGCGGGGACCTCGTCCATATCAGTTCCGGCGGCGTGCTGGCCTTCGCTTCGGTATTGCACTACCCGGTGCGCTTTATCAACAAGTACTGGGCTTCTGAGCCATCGGTGGGAATACACGACGGGGACGCCTTTATCCACAATGACGCCCGATATGGCAACATTCACTGCACCGATCAGTCCATTATCATGCCGGTATTTCATGAGGGCGAGATCATCGCCTGGGTGGCGACGGTGGTGCACGAAGGCGAGAACGGCGCCAAGGAGCCCGGCGGAATGCCTTCGAGCTCGGAGTCCGCTTTTGACGACGGGTTGCGCATGCCGCCTTTCAAGATCTTCGAGCGCGGAGTCTTGCGTCGCGATCTGCTCACTTTCCTGCAGAACTCGGTGCGTGAGCCCAAGCTGCAGTACCAGGATCTCAAAGTGAAGTATTATGCCGCGCTTCGCATCAAAGAGCGCGTTCTTGCAGTAATCGATGAGGTAGGACGCGATACTTTTGTAGTCTCGCTGCGCAAGTCCCTTGAGGACGTCGAAGCCGAGGCGCGACGCCGGGTGAGTTTGGTTCCCGATGGAACATACCGGGTCAACCTTTGGTCCGATTCCACGCTGCGTGAGAATCTCCTCCTGAAATACCCCTGTGCGATCACCATCAAGGGTGAGGAGATGACCATCGACTGGCGTGGCGCCGCTCCGCAATTTCTCAACCGGGCGTTCAACTCCACGCTGGGAACTTCCAAGTGCGGCATGAACCAGGGAATTCTCGCCTTTCTCTGGCCTGATCTTCCCCGTGGCATCTCGGTGATGAATAGCATCGAAATCCTCACCGACCCCGGGAGCTGTCTCGACCCCACCGACGATGCGCCACTCGGACAGAGCCTCCAGGGTGCTTTCAAGGCTTTTGCGATGACCCAGGCGCTATGGTCGAAACTTACCTTTAGCTGCGAGGAGAAGTTCGGCGCTATCATCGCGCCATGGTTCAACCAGATCAACACCTTTCTCTTTGGCGGAATCACCCAGCACCAGGAGTTCGTGGGTAACGTCTGCGCTGATCTCAATGGCATGGGAGGTGGAGCGAGAGCCTACAGCGACGGCGAGCACTCCATGGCGCCGTTCTTCGCCGCCATGGCAGACATCGGCGAGCAGGAGATCATTGAAGAAGACGTGCCCTTTATGCAACTCATCTCCAAAAAGATCAAGCGCGACAACCAAGCCTTTGGAAAGTATCGCGGAGGGATGGGATACGAGATGGCGCTGGCGGCCAAAGGGACGCCGTTCTGGGGGTTTGCCACCGTTTCAAGCGGCTCGAAGTTTCCTCCCACCCCGGGCCTCTTTGGCGGATACGGCTGCCCGACCTTGCCTTTGGCCAAGATCAAGGGGGTCAACGTCTTCGATGAGATGAAAAATACTCCCGAGAACTGGCAGTTTGACTTTGAAACGCTCCTCAACGAACAGCCCATACCCGGCGCGCGCTACTCCACGCATCACATGGGAATGGCGCTCGAACTCGCCAACGAGGGAGACATCTTCATGATGTGCCAGGGCTCTGGAGGTGGATATGGCGACGTGCTGGAGAGGGATCCCGCAGAGGTGATGGCCGATATCGAAGCGGGCTACATTTCGGGCGAAACCGCTCGTGAGATCTACTTCTGCGTCTTTGACCCCGAGACCCTCGCCGTCAACGAGACCGCGACCACCCAGGCTCGCGACGCCGAGCGCCGCGCCCGCTTGGAGCGTGGACGTCCGTACCCCGACTTCATCCAAGACTGGGTTACCGAAGCGCCCCCGGAGGGGATTCCCTACTATGGCTCATGGGGTGATGACAACTCGATGATCCATGCGGTCGCTTGGGGGGCAGCTGGTCCCATCAAGCTCGTCGCACCGATGGCGCAGATGCCGCCCATCATGCTCCCCGATCCCAAGGATCTCGCCATCTTGGGTCTTCAGGCCGAAATTGCCGCGCTTCGGGCCACCGGTGCGCCAAGCGATGCTTGAGGGGCTCGCCGCAGCGCGAGATGGTGAACCGGTGTGGATCGACTCGCTGGAGTACTGCCAGGCGCGCATTTTGCATGACGGGGCATTGCCCTGGGATAACCCCGCTGAGATTGGGGACTTCTTTGCCAAGGCGGATAGCTTGTTCTCCTCCGATGCGGTCCTTCTTGACGTGGGAAGGGCCTATAGCGATTTGGTCGGTGCCGATGTTGGGATCCGCACCGAGATGGGTGCTAGGAACCGACCTGGTTATGCCCTCAAGGTGATGCTCGGGGATGCTTCTCTGCGCTCGCTGTTGCTCGATGCTGCAGTAGCGGTGGCTGCGCTTGCCAGCTCACGTAAGCGCAGCTTGGTAATATCGCTTCCGTCGCCTCCGCGCTGGTTGCGCGAGGCGCAGCGCCTGAGGACTTGGGGTTCTGAGGTGAAGGGGTTAGTTGACCAAAAGGAACTGGAGGCGGCAGCGATTTATACGGCGGATCATCTTCGCGCCCTGGCCACCTTACCAATTAACGCAATAGTGATCGACGAGGGAGGGCGAAGGGACGAGGCGGTCAACTCCTTGGAGGCGTACCGTCCGATACTCAATGTTGCAAAACATTTTGGCTGGCCGGTGTTGCATCGAGCTGACTTGGATCACTGTTGGAGCTGTGCCGCTGTCGGGGGAGTTGTGGCTTCGCTGGGATGCTGTGCCCCGGCAGTACCCCAAGCGCAGCCTTGGGGCGTGGTAAGCGAACTTGGTGCGTCGGTTGCGGTGTATGCAACCGGTGGATCGCCGGCGGTGCTGGTGGTACCAAAAGACGGCGATCCGGATGATATGAGAAGCCAGATGGCTAGCCTTCGCCAAAGATAGACGCGTATAGACCTTGACGGAGGAGGTTCCCCTCGCCGTGGTTGGTGCCATCGCTGGGGGGCGAGACGAGCGTGGATATGGACGAAGGCGCAATCATTGAGGCTACCAAGGCCCTGGCGAGGCGGCTCAACCGTGATCTCGGGGTGGTTTCGGCCTCGGTAA
>JAJYGZ010000306.1 GCA_021790495.1 Actinomycetes bacterium | reverse complement strand
ACTTCGACACAAAGCGTAGTCATCTCGGCCAAGTTTTCCTTGACCACCGGCACATACCGTCCGTCTTAGGTTGCTTGGCAGCGCGTTTGTAGTATGGAGCCCGCTACTGCAATACGGGTGCCGACCCCACCCTTTCAACCAGTTTCTGGGTTCAGGACGGTGAAATTAGTACCCTGAGAGCAGCTCACCCTCTCCGCCACGTTTGCCTTTAACGCTCCGTACTTGACTCCCCGGAAGCGTCTCCCGGCCATGGGTACGGTCCGTATAGCGCCTGAGCGATGTCAAGTCGATCTCGATGGGGACCACCGAGCCACATCCGCACTATCTTGTAGTCCCTGAGATACTTCTCGACGTAGTTGTCGTAGGCGTATCCATCGGCGCCCATCAGCTCCATCGCCCGGTTGGTTGTTTTTTCTGCCACGTCAGCCGCAAATGACCGAGCGGCCGAGCACTTAGCCACCATCTCAGGTTCGTATGCCCTCCCGTAGAGTTCCCGCAACTCGCCACGTTGTGCCGCCTGCCACATTGTGGTCAGGTAGTACTGCCTTGCAATGTCAATGTCCCGAGACATTTCTCCCAGCATCATCGCGAAGGCCGAACGCTGCCTAACGGGCGTTCCGGCGATAGTACGCTGTGCGGTCCAATCCAGGACAATCTCCAATACCGCTTGAGACAGGCCGACCAATGAAGCGGCGCTGGCAAGACGGCCAAAAGCCACGACCTGGCCTTTGAGGATTTGCCAGCCCTGTCCAGGCTCCTGGTCCACCCGATAGCGAGCGGGTACGCGAACGTTGTCAAACCATAACTCGACGTTTTCGTCCGTCCATGACATCCCCATCTTCTGATAAGGAGCGGAAAATCCGAGGCCGACAGCGTCAGGGGGTACAAAGAAGATGCCAACTCCATCCGGCCCCAGAGCTGGATCGGTGCTAGCCACTACCCAGTAACCCAGATGACCCTTGAGATCTGCGCCGCTGAAGTGATCTGGCTGCCCGCCAGGGCCAGGCCAGATCTTGTGGCCGTTTATGACGTAGTCGTCTCCATCCCTGCGTGCCACGGTTCGAATGGTGCGAAAGGCAAAAGCTGGATCCTCAATATTGCAGCCGCCATCGGGCTCCGTTATGCAAACTGCGGTAGTCCACGGTTCTGTGACGATACGAGGGGCGAACTCTTGCATCAGATCCGTGCGCCGCCCAGCCATCATGATGGATGTGGCCCAGTAGATCTTGGAGACCATGGTCGCGAGGCCAATATCTCCTCTAGAGATCTCTTCGCTTACGATTAGCCGGGCGAAGGGACTGGCTGAGAGTCCGCCATAGGCCTCAGGGACGCCCAACTGTGCCAAGCCAAGTTCGGTCAAGCCTCGGTATAAATGGTTCACGGTGTCAAGGGCCAGCTTTTCGTCGCGGTGCCATCCGCCCTCAAGGTCGTGACGTCGAGGCATTATCTCCTTGTTGACAAACCCCCTTACAGCCTCCGCGAGGACAATGTCGTCTGGAGTACAAAATGCCTGGGTGTACACTCGTTTTGGCTCGAACGTCGGATATGTCGTCATCGTCCCCCACCATTTCTGCTTGGCATGCCCTGCGATCGCAGCAAGCCCGCTCTCGACTCTCACACCCAAGCTTATGGATGCCTGATTTTACTAGTTAGATCTAACCCCACACATAGCTTTTCAGATAAGCAGTCCCAGTCTTTTGTGAGAATTTCTGGCAAATGACTAGCTGGGGTAAGCCGCGAAACCGCTAGAAATCAAATGGCGCCGATGCCTTTTTTGCCGCTTTGCCGCGCAACGTTGGCAAACACCCTCTCCATCGGTATCGCCACAGCGAAGTGGTTCTCCTCTCATCGGGCTTCTCGGACGCCATCCGCCTAAGGGGGCGCTACCCTGAGGCGATCAACGGGAGTGATCGCCGGCGCGGAGAGGCGCAGATCTTAGCGGAGTTCCCCTCGCCAATAGTTGATCGGCGTTTTGCGCCTCACGCCCGCAAAACACTGGCGGAGTTCGGGTCTCGAGGCAACTCGCCGCAAGTGCTTGTTTGGGATAGAGCGCCAGGGTTGTCGACTTGCCGATGGAACCCGTACGCCAAAGGCGGTAAGCAAAGACGAAGCGTCATGATTTTCGCGTGCAAGTCCCGCTCCGGCCGCCCGCGAGCACTTGGAACTAAAATCGCGCCCTAGGTTATCATGTTGGAGTGCCAACCAAACAACGACTTAGCCAGCAGCTCGCGGGAAATTACATCGAGGCTGCAAGCTTCAGCATTATCAGCGAAACGATGGATCTTTCCCGTTTCGATCGCGAAGAACGCGAAGTAATCGCCCGAATTGTTCATTCGTGCGCCGACCCGTCAATCGCGGAATCACTGGCAATCCAGGCCGGCGCGATATCGGCAGCGATCGGCGCGATACAAAGCGGCGGCGTGGTAATAACCGACGTGGAGATGGTCAAGAGCGCACTCTATTTTGGATCTACGGTATGCATGCTGGGGGAGATCAGGCAAAGTGAGAAAAACAAGACGCGAACGCAACTTGGAGTCGAGCGCGCCGCACTCAAATATCCCCAGGGCTCCATATTCGTGATTGGATGCGCGCCAACTGCGCTAGAGACGGTAATTGAATTGACTCAACA
>JAJYGZ010000073.1 GCA_021790495.1 Actinomycetes bacterium | reverse complement strand
GGTATATTCAAAGAACAGCCACAGCAACAAGCACAGCGCGAGCGCATAGTAAAACTCGAGCGGTATCCCAAAGAGCTGATCCGCAATGACAAGATTTACCAGCCCTGGGGAGATGCCGCTGAAGGTATTGGATCCGCTGATAAGAAGAACCACACCCTCGGCGATAGTTCCGGTGCCCAGGGTTACGATGAACGGGTCGATGCCAAGCATCGTGGTGACCAGCCCGTTGATCAATCCGATTGCCAGCCCTGCGGCGAGCGACACCGCAATTGCGGCGAGTATCGGCCAGTGTTCATTGACGTTCAGTACCGCCATCAACATCGCAGAGAGCGTCAGCACGGACGAGATGGAGAGATCGAAGTCTCCCGCGGTCATCGGAATCAGCACCCCGAGGGTCAGAACCGCTATCACGGCTTGTGACCCGAGAATCGCCGAAAGATTGGCAAGCGACAAAAACGTATCAGGCCGAAGGGCACCGAAGATCGCGATGATTACCACCCAGGCGATTACCAGCCCGAAGCGTTGTCCGATCGCATGGACGATCCCAGAGACTCTGGGCGCCTGTGAGGCCTTGGCGACCGACTCATCGCCGGGATTGGCCATGATGGCGTCAAGGGGAGGAGTTGCTGGCTCTGGGGTTGGCTCAACTGCCAGGTTTGATCTTCGGCTTGTCACATTGCTCCAAATGGGATTCACGGCGTTCGCCTGGTGCTAGATCCAGCACTGAGGCACGCCTCGCTGATATGGGACTTGGTCAAATTCGCTCCGTGCAACTGCGCGACGACCACCCCTTTGCGCAGCACCACCACCCGGTGACAAAGCGCAGCCAGCTGGGCGTAGTCTGAACTTGCGCAAAGAACGCTGGCGCCACGGGATGCCGCAGCGCGCAGCGCCGCGTAGATCTGTTCGCGGGCGCCGATATCGACGCCCTGGGTCGGCTCGTCTAAAAGAATCAGCTTTGGTTCGATGCTCAGCCACTTTGCCAGCACGCCTTTTTGCTGGTTTCCACCGGAAAGCACCCCTTGTTCAAGAGCTGGATCGCGGGGCCGAATGTCGAAGCGGTCCATCAAGGTGCGGGTCTCGGCAATCATGTGGCGGCGCCGCAAGAGGCCAAATTTCGTCATGTGGCCGAGTTGGGGAAGCGTCACGTTGTCGGTCACGGTTAGCGATCCGACAATGCTGTGGCGACGGCGGTCTCCAGGAACCAGGATCATGCCCATACCCAGAGCGTCGAACGGCTTGAGACGCGCCAGGTTTCCCTGGTTCTCGCCGATGGCGATGCTCCCGCTTCCTGCTGGGCGCGCGCCGTAAAGCAAGTACGGCAGCTCTTCGAATCCGGATCCGGCCAGTCCGGTGACCCCGACGATCTCTCCGGGTCCCAGGTCCAGATCAACGTCCGATACGCTCGTCCCCGAGGCGCTCCTGATCTTTACGAGAGCTTCGCCTCGCTCGAAGTTCTCTGGGTCAGCGATGGAGGCCTCTACCTTTCGGCCAACAATTAGTTCCACCATTTCGGCGACGCTTGTTTCTTTTACCTGCCGGTGTCCAGCGACGCGGCCGTCTCGAAGTACGGTGAGGGTGTCGCAGTTCTCCCAGACCTCGTCAAGGTCGTGCGAGACGAATAGTACCGAAGCCCCGCTGGCGGCCACCCGGTGAATGGATTCAAAGAGCCTATCGACCTCCTGACGGGGAAGAAATACCGTCGGTTCATCCAGAACTAAAATGCGCGGACAATCCGACCCGTTCGCATTTGAGTCCAGAGCCGTAAGTGCGCGAACTATCGCCACTTTCGCCCTATCGACCGCGGCGAGCGAACTTATCTGCGCCAGGGGGTCAATGTCCATTTGATAGCGAGCCAGGCTTGCAGCGGCGGATCGAGCCAGGCTCTTTTGCGAGAGGCGCCAAGTACTGGTGGGCGAAGCGAGGTTGGTGAGGGCGAGGTTTTCCGCCACGGTCAGATCAACCACGAGGCCGAGGTCTTGATGGACGAAGGCAAGTACGTTGGTACTGAGGTCGCCGCGCCGGCCCGCAAAGGCGAGACGTTCGCCGCCTAAGAACAGCTCTCCCTCGTCAGGGGTATAGAAGCCGGCCAACACTTTGATAAGCGTCGATTTGCCCGATCCGTTCTCGCCGACAAGGCCGTGGATCTCACCCCGTTGTAGAGTGAGATCCACGGAATCCAATGCGACCTGCCTGTTGAATCGCTTGTGCAGATTGCGGAGTGCGAGAGCTGAACTCTCGACGGCCGAAGCCATCTGAGGGGTCGCCATGGCTGGCACCGTTAGCTAAGACCCCACAACTTGGCATAGCCGGTGACATAAGCGTTCCCGAAACCAAGGTTGAATTGGGGAGGTGTTCCGGTCTGGCTGACGTTCGCCTTGGTGAATACGCGTAGTGCGGTGTTCTCGTTGGCGACGGTCGGGAGCTTGAGCATGGCGCGCATCAGCTCATCGAGGTTCGCGGCTGCGAGCCAATTGAGATTTTCGCCGATGTCCATCCGAACGATGTCTCCAGTCTCGAGAAGGTTCAGCGCGAAGGGTGTTCCGTTGAAGGTCGCGATGTGAATCTTCCCAACTTTATTCGCCGCCGTAATGGCTGGAACCACGAATTGGGTCATCGGATCGTAAATCGGGATGA
>JAJYGZ010000138.1 GCA_021790495.1 Actinomycetes bacterium | reverse complement strand
ACATCAAGGGAGCGGTCGTCGGCGCAGTCGTGTTGGGATTGCTTGAGAGCTACGGTACCGCGCTAATCGGCGCGACATGGCAAAATGCCATCGGGTATGCGGTGCTGCTCATTCTGGTTCTAGCGAAACCCGAAGGACTACTCGGAGAGCGCGCCACCGAGGTTCGGGCATGAGCGAAACGTCGCGATACGCTGGCTCGGGTCCGAAAAATATCAACTTGTCGGTTGCAGCGATTGGTGAAACGAACGACATCAAGATTGGCGGTCGTTTCGCCAAAAGGCTCCCCAAGACTGCGGCGCTAGCAATAGGCATTGCGCTGTTGTATATTTTGCCAAACTTCAATGCGCCTCTTCTCGGAGGTTCAAATATCAGTTTTCCGGCGATGTTGTTTTTCCCGGTGGGTATTTACGTGCTGCTTGCGCTCGGCTTGGATGTCATGGTCGGACGCTCAGGATTGAGCAACTTAGGTTACGCGGGTTTTTTTGCAGCTGGTGCCTATACCACCGGAGTGCTTACTACGCGCTTCGGGTTCACCTTCTTCGAGGCGTTGCTTCCAGCGATGGTGGTAGCCCTTCTGCTTGGTGTATTTATGAGCATGGCGAGCCTGCGCACCAAAGGCCATTATCTCGCGATAATTACCTTGGGCATGGGAATGATTGTCTATGAGGTTGTCGGCAATGTTGGAACTCTCGGCGGAATTCAGGGCATTTCAGGTATTCCGCATCCAGGCGCCATCTTCGGAGTGACCTTTGGAGTGCTAGATTTCGCACCTTATGATGCCCTGCTTCTTACGGCAATCCTGTTAACTGTTGCGGCTCTTTGGGTTATCGGCCGCGGCAGAGTTGGGCGGAGCTGGACTGCGATTAGGGACGACGAGTTGGCGGCACGCCTCGTGGGCGTGAAAGTCGAGCGCTTCAAAGTCACGGCGTTTGCAGTCGGGGGGACCATCGGCGGGTTAGCCGGAGCCCTTTATGCCACCCAAGTGGGATTCATCGATCCGAGCACCTTCACGCTTAGCTTGTCGATCTTTGTCCTGGCCGCCGTGGTGTTGGTAGGCAAAGGGCGGATATGGAGCGTCGTCCTTGGAGCTGTCGTGGTGGCGTATCTGCCCGAGCGTTTTCAGGTGATCGGCCAATGGAACACCCTGGTATTCGGTCTTGTGCTTGCGCTTATCATGCTGCTACAGCCCCAGGGGCTATCGGTCGCCGTTCGGGCCTTGGTGGATCGTGTCGCTATGAGGCGCTCCGGTCCGAGATCGGCCAATGATGCGAGAGTTTCCCCATCTGGGTCCGCTTGGATGGCTGAGCCCAACATCGGTCGGCGCCCACAAGCGGCCGAGATCACGCTTGCCAGCGCTAAAAGGGCAGTGACACTTGGTTCAAATCATCCGACGCCGGTTCTCGAAGTTGACGACCTTGTGGTCGCTTTCGGCGGCCTGGTGGTGCTAAATGGCCTCAGTTTGAGCGTCGCCAGGGGAGAAGTGGTGAGCATCATCGGACCGAATGGGGCGGGAAAATCGACGATACTCAACGTCGTCACCGGGATATACAAGGCAACTAGTGGCGACGTTCGAATGAACGGGGCGTCGATCAATGACCAGTCGTCTGACTGGAGGGCTCGCCAAGGCATCTCGCGCACGTTCCAAAATATCCGCCTCTTCCATTCCATGACTGCTCTTGAAAATGTCCTTGTTGCCGCCGAATCCAAGCAAAGCTACGGGGTCTTGGGTTCCATTTTCAATCCGAGACGCTTAGCCAGGGAGAAATCCATTGCGCGCGATCGTGCCATGGGCTGTCTTTCGATGGTGGGTTTGGCAAATGTGGGCGATGTCGGAGCATCTTCGCTTTCTTACGGCGCGCAGCGAAGGCTCGAGATCGCCCGGGCATTGGCTCTGGATCCGGCGTTGCTGTTGCTCGATGAACCCGCCGCAGGTTCGAACCCGTCGGAGAAACTCGAGCTGAGCGAGGTGATCAAGAATCTTGCCGCTGCAGGCTACAGCGTTATTCTTGTCGAACACAATGTCGAGCTGGTGGTGGATGTTTCGGACAAAGTGATCGTTGTGAACTTCGGTGTCAAGATCGCCGAGGGGACTGGCAGGGCGATCCAAGAAGACCCAGTGGTGCAAGAGGCGTACTTGGGGGTTACCCATGCTCCTTGAAGTCAACGACCTGCATGTCACCTACGGTCGCATCCAAGCGCTGCGTGGCGTTGACCTGGTTGTGGGCGAGGGCGAAATCGTCACAATCGTCGGGAGCAATGGGGCGGGCAAAAGCACGCTCTTGTTGGCGGTCTCCGGGCTACGCCCGATTCGCGCCGGAAGTATCGCCTTTGGCGGCGAGATCCTTCACAAGAGGCCTCCCCATGAACGGGCCAGGAGCGGCCTGGTTCAAGTCCCCGAGGGAAGGCGGCTCTTTGCGGGCCTTAGCGTGGAGGAGAACCTTGCGTTGGGCGGCTATAAAACGCCGCGGTCGCGGCGCAACGAGACGCGCCTTGGCGAGGTATTTGATCTTTTCCCCATCCTCGCCACGATTAAAGAGCGCAGAGCGGGGCTCCTTTCGGGAGGCGAACAGCAAATGCTCGCCATCGGGCGAGCGCTAATGGCCGAACCGGTGCTGCTAATGCTCGACGAGCCATCGTTGGGCC
>JAJYGZ010000021.1:1315-2664 GCA_021790495.1 Actinomycetes bacterium | reverse complement strand
GTGCGCCATATGGGCAGGTCTGGCTTATTATTTCATAACTGCGCTCGGCAATGTTGCGAATTCGAAGTTTCTTCCGGCGCAGCGGTAATAAGGCACTATAGACAGGCTGTCGTTTCGAAACGTGGCCTTACCAGGCCACATATTATGGTAACTATCTCCGAATTACGATCCGATTTTTGCGGAATTTTCGTTAGAGATGGCGACTTTTTGAGCCATGTCGGTGCTGGACAAGCCTTGGCGAGACCTTAAATCGAGCATTCGGGCAAATAGATGAGATCGACTCGCTTTTGCACCGATTTGCGCCGGTATACCTTCTAGGAACTGGAGTGGTCTTCTTGCCCGAGACCGCTTCGAAGTGATGCACGAGCGTCACTCAAGTGCTTTCGGACGGTTCCGGCGGTGATATTCAAGCTCTTGGCAATTTCTTCGGTCTTCATGCCGAGGCTAAATGACGCCACGGCGCATGCTCGGGCGCGGGGAGGTAGTCGGTTGACCAATTGTTCGAGCTCTTCGAGCGCACACACGGTCTCCTCGAAGCTTTCAGAGTTCGCGAGAGCGGAGTCGCTCTCTGCGAAGCGCTCGCGGGGAATTCGCCTTGCCTTGAATTCTTTGGCGAGGAGACGAAATGCGCAACGAAATAGGTACCCGTCGGGGTGTCCCGTGCCCGTTGCCGCACCCCAATGGGTAAGTACGATGGCGAATGCCTCCTGGGCGAGGTCTTCGGCCGTTCCCGATGCGCCAGCGAGGAACAGGGTTCTGACCAGACGAGGATATTGATCGCGAAAGAACGTCGCGTAGCTGGCAACCCCAGGTTGCGAACTAACGAGCGGCTTTTGCGTTTCCGGCAATCCCGCGGGCGGCTCTGGGCGATCCTCGATCTTCATCTTCCCCGAACTATAGGTCACAGCAGTGCACGTCCGGCGCGTTCGGAGTCCGAGTTCACGGGGAGGTCTGAGCCGGTGTTGCCGATCCGGTGCGTGCAACTGGGGGGAGACAGCCGCTCGGAGGTTGAATTGGCGTCGGGTTGTTCGCGGGCGGAAGCGCAAAAGAGGTATTTACCTGCATCGAACTGCATGTTTGGCCAGCGCCTGGGGTCTCGGCGGGAAGCGCGATCGATAGAGGCGATGGAGCGGATTTCGAAGTGACGCCAAGGGTGAAGCCAGCGGGGAGACTGCAGCCCGATGCGGTAGTGGCCGGCACTTCCGCGGCAACGACTTCCCATGAGGTATAGCCTTGGAATTGTGCTGTGGAGCCAAGGGGCTGAGTCTCAGTGTCCAAGGTATTGCCCGAAGCATCGACAAGTGCGATTACATCCGTCGGATCGTTGGTTTGCAGAGCTACCAAGACGA
>JAJYGZ010000021.1:0-1305 GCA_021790495.1 Actinomycetes bacterium | reverse complement strand
GTCAGAAACGTCGCTATTGTGGCGGGGCTTTGTGAAGGCGGGTCATTGGAATTGATCGCCGGGGTGTAAAAGGTTGCCGAGCTTTTATCCGTGGCGGTCACAGTTATTCGCCAGTTGGTCGCGGGCAGGTAACCAGGCATTTCGCAAGGAGCCACCGGAGGTGTGTCGACACTTGGCGCAGTGCCGGTTGTCGAGGTAGTCGGCGGGGCCGTCGGAGCGCTCGCTGGGGGCATTGTCTGGGCCGGATATGTCGAGAACGTAGAAGGGGATTGCTTAACGGTCGTTGAGCCGACAGAGCTAGCGATTCCCGAGGACGTGGATGCGCTTGGGGTGCCCGATGAACCAGAGGCTGAGCCACCGGAGACGATCGGTCCGGGGGTGGGTTTGCCGAGTGGACCGCAGTTCGAGATATATGGAGTGCTTGCGTTCGGTTCAACTGAAATCGCAATGCCCGATGCTGTGGTTCTACTGAAGGCCGAAATGTACAGCCCGGTGTTATTTGGAGTCGATGATCCGGAGACATTCGGTCCTGCGGGAGCGGTATCGCCGCGCGCGCCAGAGTTGGTTTGCCCGGCCGACAAAGCCGCGAGACCCGCTGAAGTTTGCGAGAGTCCATGGTTTGAAGTGAATCCGACCGTCGCCGCAATGATCGCTACGATAGCGGTTGCGGTGGAACCAGCACCTAAAAACGTGAGCCTGCGGTTTTTGGCCCGTACCCGGGCGATAACTTTCCCAAGCGCCTCGTCGACATCGGTCGAAGAAAGCGAACTCGCCGAGGCGTTGTGGCTGGGATCCAACGGGTTTTGTGATTCGTCCATGTAAATGAAGAGCCAAAAAGACCCCGAAACGCGTAGTGGGTTGCGAAAAAACTTTCCGCCACCTCGATCATCGCTTGGCCCCGTGGCAAATTGGGATGATATGCCACGTGGCCCGAACCCGGTCATCGGGCTTGTCTCATCCTGAAATATCCCAGTTCGAGGCCAGACGTTGGGACTCTTCAGCCTGGCAATTGGGCCTCTTTAACCTTCGGGTCGTTGTTCCATGTTCTGCTTGTGCTTGGCGATGGAGGCTAGCCGACGCCGGGTTCGGCTATTTTTGTCCCCTCGCCTCGGGTGGCCTTTACCACCTGGTAAATCTCGGCTCCGTATTTCGCCACTCTAGATGCGCCCATCCCCTTGACCCGAAGTAAGGCCGCGTCGTTGTCGGGGAGGTATCGGACAATTTCCTCGAGAGTTGCATCGTGGGCTACGACATAGGGCGGAACGCCATCTAGTGAGGCGCGGCCTTTTCGCCAGTGCTTGAGCG
>JAJYGZ010000358.1 GCA_021790495.1 Actinomycetes bacterium | reverse complement strand
ATTGGCCAGCGAGACCAAGTCGCCCAAGATCTCGCCCGAGCAAGCCAGGAGCTTGAGCTGGCGCAAAGCGCGCTTGGCGCTCTAGCTTTGGAGGCCGGGCTCGAAGGAGGCGAAGAGCTGGCCCAAGCCGTTGACCGGTCGGTGCAGGCGGGCAGTTGGGCTAATCGTATCGCCGAAATTGAGACCATTCTGCGCCAAGACGGTGCTGGACTCAGCCTCGACGCGATCATCGACGAGGCTAGGAATTCAACTGGTGGCGACGCCCTCAGCGTATCGATCGAAGATCTAGCCCATGAGATTTCTTCGTTGGAAGATGACCTTGGGCAAGCCAATGTGCGCCTTGGCATCGCGAGCGCAGATCTTGAAATGGTGAGTGGAGACGAGATCGCTGCGGATTTGGATCAAGCCGCCTCGCTAGAGATTGCCGGCGTAGCGGAGAGCGTCGAGACCTACGCTCGCTACGCGCTTGGCGCGGAGATCCTGCGGAGGGTAGCCCGTTCTTACGGTGAGGCGAACCGCGGTCCGCTTTTGGACCGTGCAGGAAGTATCTTCTCCACCTTGACCGGAGGCGCCTTCCCGGCACTTGTTCCCGATGTCCTGGGCGAGACCCCGATATTGCTGGCTAGGCGGCGAAATAACGAGTATCTCCTCGCCTCGGCTCTAAGTGATGGCCTTCGTGACCAGCTCTACCTCGCCTTGCGACTTGCGGGACTCTGGCATCAGCTCTCGCAATTGCGCGAAGCGGTACCAGTGATTCTCGATGACGTGTTGGTGAATTTTGACGATGAGAATTCGCGGCGAGCCCTGTCCGCTTTCGACGAACTCGGTGAGGTGACCCAGGTCGTGCTTTTTACCCATCACCGGCGCATTGTGGAGCTGGCTAGGGAGTCGATTTTACCGTCGCGTCTTGGCGTCATCGAATTGGAACCGCGCAACCAAGACGTTGCGGTGCTAGCTGGCGGAGACGCGCGAGCTTTCCAAGGCGGCACCGTTAGTGCCAGTAACAGGTCGGGACGTGGCGATACGATATTGTCCTGCGTTGGCGGCGCATTTGAACCCATGTCCAAGCAGGAAATCCTGGCGCAAACAGGATTGAGCGAAGCGGAGTGGAATGCGGCTATTCGACCGTTGGTCGATAGCGGTCAGGTTGTCCAAGAGGGTCAAAAGCGCGGGGCCCGCTATCGTGCGGCCGGAGTTAACGTCGCGAGAAGGTGACTTGTCGCTTGAATCAGTGAAGGAAAGAGTCCAATCACACCGCAGGTGCGGTGCCCGAGAGTCAGCGCGCGCTGCGAGGCCAGTTGTCAATGGTCGCCATCTACCGCTTGGTTTCGACGCTGACCTAATTGCGGGGTTCAATGCGCATTTCGTGACCTCTCGTAGTGCACTAGTTGTATATCGCCATTGCCTCTATCCAGTTTCGACGGCGAGGTCGTTGCGGAGGCGCGGTCCCTGGTTGTCAAAAAGGCGCTTTGGCGTGCTCAATCGCCGAGGGCGGTAAGCAACGACTCGGCACGCCGGTTCGCTAGGCATCTGTTCGCACTGACCAGAGATCCCAAGGCGGAGATTCTGCGGTGTAGGGAGCCCGAAGAGCAAAGAGACGAGCGCTTCAAAGCGAGACGTGCGTTCTTGGCAGTGGCCGGGCCCGAGATCACCCGCAAGCATCCCATTACCTCTTTCCTAGTTGTTCGCTATACGCCGCACGTGCGGCTCGGAAAAGCAGGGTCACCAAGGGCGCTAACCTACCTAACAAAAAGTCAACTCGGCTTGTCGTTTTGCTGTGGCGACGGCCACGAGATTCTCGCGCCACCGCTGGATCGGATCATTTGGCGGAATCGGGTCATAGATCGTGAGTGACACGCCCGAGTCCGAAGCAACGTAGGTCGGCAGTCCAGGAGAGCCCAATCCGGTCAACTGCCTTAATCTTGCCTTAATCTCAATCGCGTCGGGCGGCGAGTTCCTCGCAGAGTTGGACGACAGGGACGACCTCAACGCCACCTCCTTGGTGGTAGTAGGTATCACCTGGATAGGCGATGATTGTTCTGGTGGCTCCAATGTCAGCGCTGCCTATGTAGAACCCTTTTGAAGCTCGTGGAGAGAGACTCTTCTTGATCTCGACCGCCCAGGTTTCACCGCTTGGGAACTCCAAGACCAGGTCAACTTCCGCTCCGCTTTGGGTTCTGTAGAACGAAGCATTGACATCGTCCGGCGAGCTGTTGGGGGCATTTTCGATAACGAAACCTTCCCAAGACGCCCCGACAACCGGATGCGAGAGAAGAGCGTCTATCGACGCAACGCCGAGCAGGGCATGGCACATTCCCGAGTCGCGGATATACACTTTTGGAGCCCTAATGAGCCTCTTTCCTACGCTGCCGCTCCATGGCTCAAGGCGTCTCACCAAGAGCAGGTCGACTAGGAGCTCGACGTAGCGGGACGCAGTTTTCGGGCTCAACTCGAGCGACCGAGCCAGGGACGAGGCGTTGAAGGTACTCCCTTGCAAGTGCGCAATCATGGTCCAGAACCGCCTTAGTGATTCGGACGGAACCGCAATACCGAACGTCGGAATATCGCGCTCGAGGCACGTTTTGATGAAGTCACGTCTCCAGCGAGGACTGGCGTCGGGGTTTGAGGCAAGGTAACTCTCGGGAAAGCCGCCCCGAAGCCACAAGCTGT
>JAJYGZ010000062.1 GCA_021790495.1 Actinomycetes bacterium | reverse complement strand
CGAATGCGCTCGGCGACGCGCGTCGCGAAGTCTTCATTCACGTCGGGTAGCAGCACCAGGAACTCTTCGCCGCCGTAGCGTGCGGCGACGTCACCCAGTCGGACCGATTCTGAAAGCAGTTTGCCGATGGCAATCAGCACGTTGTCTCCAGCGGAGTGGCCGAATCGGTCGTTGACTCGCTTAAAGTTATCGACGTCCAAGATTAGCATCGAGAGGTCTTTGCCTGAGCGCTGCGCCCGGGCGATCATCCCCTCGAGCGCGGCGGCGCTGGAGCGGCGATTGGAGCGGCCGGTGAGGGCATCGGTCATGGCGTAGTATTCGGCTTGGAACTTGAGCCGCCGAAAGGAGGCGAGTATCGCCATTAGGACTACCGCTGAAGCGAAAATGCCGAGGGTGCGTCCCCCGTACCAGCCGATGCTACAGCGGTAGTGGGCCATGTCGTTGAGGGATAAGCGCGCTAGACAGGAAAGCGCGGTGATCGTCACCCAGCGTTCTGGTCCCGAGCGATGGCGAGTTCCCCAATAAGTGGTAATTAGGCTCGCGGCCAATAGTGGCAGGACCAACCGAGCGCTCCTCGCGACCATCGACGACATGTCGAGCCCGATATCAACGATGGCAAATCGCGTGAAAATTTTACCACGCCCGCTACGGCGATCGCGGTACCTATGGCAAGAGTCGGAACCCTTCGATTGGGAGGCGTTGCTATCTTCCATCGTTCGGCCCACGGGAGCCATGCCGCACCCAAAAGAATCGGGAATCCTACATGCCAACCCAAATAGAACCAGACCGACGTCGATTGCGTTGATGCAAGAGGCGGGTTGGCGAGGAGGGCGCTGGGGAAGGAGAGGGCAAAGCCGATCAAAAGGACCAGGGAGCAGAGGTAGGCCCATGAGGTGGCAAGGATGCGAAGGTCGCCATTTTCGTGGTAGACGGAGACCATGAGATAACTAGACATCAGGTCAAAGACGGCGATGGTCGTGATCATCGCGGGGAGAAAGCCAGTGGACGGGCCGAGGCGGTACCTTGCCAAAGGCGCCATGGAGAGGGTAACAGCCACGGTGATTGCCGCCGCAACTCCACGCGAGGGGATTCTGCTTTTCAACACGAGCGAGGATTTCTTCTTTGATTCGGTGCGCTGTGTTACGCCGGAGAGCTGGCGAGAGAACCCTTTTTACTTTGGAGCCACTAGTTGTTCAATGGTCATCTGGAACCCGAATCTTTTAGGATGTTGTCGCAGCCTTGGTTATCGGCATCCGACGCTCTGTAGTAAAGCTTGCTGCCTAAGACTTCACTCCGATGACGTGCTACCGGATGAGGAGCTTGACGGGGGGGCTCTTCAATTGGCGCGAACCCAGTTGGCAGGGTTCCCAAGGCATCGCCGAGCTGGCGCAAGCATCGTTTCCTTGGTCGAGCCGACGCCGGGTCCAATGAACTTACAACCGAGGCCCTCCTAAGTCCAGCACGAGAGCGCGAATCGATACGCCGGGGCCCCGCGCTGTTCTCGCGCGGCGAGCCAGCCTATATTGGCCTATATGACATCTGGCTTTGTCCCTCCTCCTTATCCCCAGGATCGCCTCAATGAAATTCGCAAGATGCCAGCGGCACACGGCCACGAGCTGGTAGATCTTTCCATCGGCACGCCGATTGATCCCGTGCCCGAGATCGCAATGGCGCTCGGGGCCAGCTTGTCGTTGGCGCGCGGGTACCCGTCCTCTGCGGGATCGGCGCTGTTGCGCGAGGCGGCGGCGACTTGGATCGGACATCGCTTTGACGTCGAGGTCGGCATCGAAGCCGTCGCAGCGTGCGTTGGATCCAAGGAGTTTGTCGCGAGCCTTCCCCAGTACCTGAAATTGCGGGATCCCTCGCGCTCGACCGTGCTCTATCCGGCGGTGTCCTATCCGACTTATGCCATGGGGGCGACGCTGGCGGGCTGCAAAGCGGTGGCGGTCCCGATCGCGGCGAACGGCGAACTCGACCTTGATTCCCTCTCGCCCGAGGTGCTTAAAGACGCCCTATGCTGCTGGGTGAATTCCCCGGCCAATCCCACCGGCCGGGTATCTGGCTTTGATCGCGTGGTGGAGATGGGCCGCCAATACGGCTTTGTGGTGGTCTCTGACGAGTGTTACGTCGAATTCGCTTGGGAGGCGGAACCTGCTACGGTACTCGAGTACGGTCCGCACCAGGTGCTCGCGCTCCATTCGCTTTCCAAGCGCTCCAACTTCGCGGGCGGGCGCGTTGGCTTTTACGCTGGTGATCTCAATCTCGTCTCCTACTTGTCCGAAGTGCGTAAACACGCGGGCCTTATGGTTCCGGGTCCGATCCAGAATATCGCGGCGACCCTGCTGGGAGATCAGAAACACGTCGATGTGCAGCGTGCGCTGTACCGCGAGCGCCTAGAGATTCTGATCCAAATCGCGGCGGCGCTCGGATTCGAGGCAGCCATGCCCGAAGGCGGGTTTTATATCTGGGTCGACGGCGGGGAGCGAGACGGATTCGAGTTGGCGGCGCACTTCGCCTCCCAAAGCGGTATCGTCGGCAGCCCGGGAGAGTTCTACGGGGACGCTTCGAAGAACTTCTTGCGCATCGCCGCGGTGGCTCCGACAAACCAGCTCTTGGGCATCGCAGCTAGTTTGTTATGAGTTTTCTATAGCTCGTGGGGATATTTCAATAAT
>JAJYGZ010000100.1:462-13057 GCA_021790495.1 Actinomycetes bacterium | reverse complement strand
ATCGATCATGGCCTGGAGTGACTTTGTATATGCCATCGTTTCCTTCAGTGGCGCGTGTCTAGGAGTGAGGAGCTATTTGTCAAGGCTTGGGGATTTCTACGGCGCTGGGGAAGACATCGCGGATGGTTCGAGCGAGCGAGTCCTTGTCGACCGTGGTGCCTTTGGCGTAATCGCTCATGAGCTCGGCGTGGCTGGACTCTTCGGGCGGATGCGTGGGCGGCAGGGAATCGACTTCCACCATAAAGCGGAATCCATCGAGACCGAAGTATCGCGCGATCGCGGCTTGGATCTTCGGCGCGAACGTTATGCATCGGTCGCGAACGATGGAGTTCTCTACCAGGAAGGTTGCGGACTTGGAGTCCGCCGCAGTGAATCTTCCCTGATTGAGAGAGCTGCGTTCCAAGGGAGCGAGGTCGGCCATGGACGCAATGATTTTGGGCCACTGCGCGACTAAGCGATCACGGTCAAAAGCGCCGTGGCCGACTGGCAATTCCAGGTTCTGCGGGGTCGGTGGGGGCCCTTGCATTTTTGACTCAGGGGAAGTGCCGCCAGCCCTCAACTTGGATGCCTCGACTTTTGCCAGCCCGTTTGCCGGCGTCGTCTTGGGTTGGGTTGATGCCAGTTGCGATCGCGCATTGGCGATGAGTCCTGGCGGGGGCGAAGTCGGAGCGCGCCTCGGTTCGTAACGAGGTTCAGATTCAGCTTGGTCGCGCGCCAGAATTTCTGAATCGGGGGCTGGCGCTACCGCTGCAGCACTTGACGCTGGCACGCGAGACGCACCGGCGAGCCGGGCGAGTTGGGAAGCGACGCTCTTGTGGATCAGCTCTTCGACTTCTGAGGGAACTCCGAGCTTGTCGTGAGCGAGGCGGATCAACGCCGCCTCGACCGTGGCTCTTGGGTCGAGCGAGTCTCTGAGTTGTCCGGTTATCGCTCCAAGCGATTCAACGATCTTCACCAGGCGCGCAGTGCTTAAGGCCGGATCGGCCGCCTTGGCGTCAAAGGAGTCGAGAAATTGGTCTCGGGCCATCGACACCACTTCTGCGCTGATTCTTGCTGGTTCCAGGCCCTTCGCGACGGCGGAGCGCACTCCGATGAGAACTCCAGCGCCGTCGCCTCGCGCGATCGCGGCGAAGATCTCTTCGATTCCTCGAACTGAGTCGTCAACACCCCCAAGGGCCACCACTTGATCCAGGTAGGACAACGTGTCACGAGCCGATCCCTGCCCCTTTTTCACGGCCCAATCCAACTCGGCGGCCTGGACCGAAAGATCCGCGTCCTTGCGGACTTGTTCCACCAAGCTTTCAAGCACGGCGGTGTCCAAGAGACGAAACTCGAATGACTGGGTGCGCGAGAGGATCGTCGGCAAGACTTTTTGCGGATCGGTAGTGGCTAGCACGAAGATCACGTGCGAAGGAGGTTCTTCCAGCGTCTTGAGCAGCGCGTTGGAGGCCGCAGCGGTAAGCATGTGTACTTCGTCGAGTATGTACACCTTCCACTCGCCGACGGTTCCTACCGGCGCCTGGGATATGAGGGTGCGAATCGCGTCAACCCCTGAGTTTGACGCCGCGTCAACTTCGAGGACGTCCATAGAACGTCCTTCGGCAACCGAGACGCAAGAGTCGCAGATTCCGCACGGCTCTCCCGCATCCAGGTTCGCGCAGTTGAGCGCCTTCGCCAAAATTCTTGCCGTCGAGGTTTTGCCGGTACCGCGCGGCCCCGAGAACAGATACGCGTGGCTCACCTTCTTGGTCGCTACCGCATTGCGCAGTGCTTTTGTGACGTGATCCTGCCCGAGCACCTCGGAAAAGCGCTGCGGTCGGAAGCGCCGGTAAAGCGATGAATATCCTGAGCTAGAACTCACAGCTAACGATTCTAGTTACCGCGTGGTACAGGCCTCGTTCTCGCATCCGTCTGTCGTGCCTTTGGACTATCGAATGGATCGAACGATGAGCGCATCGCCCTGGCCTCCGCCACCACAGAGCGCCACTGCGCCATAACTCTGGCCGCGAAGAGCCAATTCAGCCAAAAGCGTGAGGGCGAGGCGTGAACCAGACGCGCCGATCGGATGACCCAATGCGATCGCCCCACCGTTTACATTGACCGACTCGTCGCTTACGCCAAGATCGTCCATCGAGGCCGCCGCGACCGCGGCGAAGGCCTCGTTTATCTCGTATAAAGAGATGTCCGAGAGAGACATGCCTGCCTTCTCGGCGGCCCTCATGATCGCGCGCGACGGTTGGGTAAGCAAGGACGCGTCCGGCCCAGCCACCTGTCCATAGGCGACCACCTGTCCAAGCGGGGTCACGCCGCGTCGCTCGACCTCGGCCTCTGACATAACCACCAGCGCACTCGCACCGTCGGATATCTGCGAGCGTTGCCAGCTGTGATCGTGCCATTGGCGCTAAAGGCCGGGCGAAGGGTTCCGAGTCCCTCGGCGGTGGTGCCGGGCCGAACGCCTTCGTCGGTATCTACAACAAGGGCATCGCCCTTGCGCTGAGGAATTGAAACCGGCGCGATTTCGGTGGCGAAGCGCCCATCCTTAATTGCGGTGGCAGCTCGTTCGTGGGAGCTGGCCGCGATCTGGTCTTGGCGGCTTCGGGTGACTTTGGGAAAGCCTTCGAGGTAGCGTTCCGTCCCAAGACCCATAGCACATTGGTCAAATGCACAGAATAGCCCGTCGTACATCATCGAGTCGATGATTTGGGCGTCGCCGAGGCGCAGGCCCGATCTCGCGCCCGGAAGTAGATAAGGCGCTCGAGTCATCGACTCCATTCCTCCGGCGACTACGACGCTCGCCTCCCCTGCCTGGATCATTAGGTCAGCCAGGTAGATGGCGTTAAGCCCCGAAAGGCAAACCTTGTTTATAGTGGTAGCGGGAACGGTCATGGGTATTCCGGCTTTGGTAGCCGCTTGACGCGCGGTGATCTGGCCCTGGCCCGCTTGGAGCACTTGGCCCATGATGACGTATTCGACGTCTTCGGCCCCCACCAAAGCGCGGGCGAGCGCTTCTTTTATCGCGACTCCGCCCAGATCCATGGCGCTCAGGCCAGCTAGGGCGCCCTGAAACTTTCCAATTGGAGTTCTGGCACCAGCCACAAGAAATGATCCGGCCATCTCAACCTCCGACGCTGCGAGCCTCATCTTCCCTGCGGGCGATCGCAGGCAATAGAGGCGGTCCGGGTAAACGTTTACCTTCCTCTGATAGTAGTTACGGTCACGCTTATACCTGACCCGAAACCCCAGATTCGTTGTCGCTATGGGTGGGGCGGTCATGCGAATGCCGAGTGCCGCCCAGAGATTTTGTGATTTCCGCGATGAGATTGTCAAATGGCTTGGCGTTAATCCGAGATCGTTATAAGTTCTTGGGATGAAAGATTTTGCCGATGCGATTCGTGCCGGAGCGACAGCGCAAGAGCTTGAAGCAATTCCGCTGCCGAGACATTACCGCGCCGCCTATATACGGCGCGAAGACGAGCGCATCTTCGAGGGCCTGAATTCAGCCGAAAAAGATCCGCGCAAGACCTTGAAGGTGGGCGAGGTGCCGACGCCCGAACTCGCCCCCGACGAAGTCTTTGTGGCGACGATGGCATCGGCGATCAATTTCAATACGGTCTGGTCGTCGATTTTTGAACCGGTCTCGACGTTCGCATTCTTGGACCGCCTCGGTCGTTCAGGGTCGCTCTGGGATCGGCGCCACGTGCAGCCGTATCATGTCGTGGGTTCTGACGGTTCCGGAGTGGTGATACGGGTAGGTTCGGCGGTACGCAACTGGAAGGTTGGCGACAAGGTAACCATCCATTGCAACTACGTCGATGATCAGGATCCGAGCGCCCATGACGATTCGATGATGGCATCGAACCAGCGGATCTGGGGATTCGAGACCAACTTTGGCGGATTGGCGGACCTCTCAGTTGTCAAGGCAAATCAACTTATGAAAAAGCCCGCACATCTCTCCTGGGAAGAGGCTGCATGCAATGCGTTGTGCAATTCGACGTCGTACCGGATGCTGGTGTCGAAAAATGGCGCGGCCATGAAACAAGGGGATGTTGTTCTGGTCTGGGGTGCCACCGGCGGTCTGGGCGGATACGCGATTCAGTACGTCCTAAACGGCGGGGGAATCCCGGTAGGAGTTGTCAGCTCACCTAAGAAGGCGGAGTTGCTCCGGGAGATGGGTTGTAAAGCCGTAATCGACCGAAGCGCGAACAATTACCGATTCTGGAAGGACGACAATACCCAGGACGAGTCTGAGTGGCGACGCTTCGGGAAGGATATCCGCGATCTGGTGGGCGAGGATCCCGACATCGTCTTCGAGCATCCTGGCCGGTCAACCATGGGTGCGTCGGTCTTTGTCGCCAAGCGCGGAGGGACCATCATGACGTGTGCGGCGACGAGCGGCTACATGATTGAGTACGACAACCGTCACCTTTGGATGAAACTCAAATCGATCAAGTCGAGCCACTTCGCCAACTACAAGGAAGCGTACGAGGCCAATCGCCTTATCGCCAAAGGAATGATCCATCCGGTATTGTCAAGGACCTATGACTTGACTGACGTTGGCGAGGCTTGCAATTCGGTGCGCCGAAACGAACATGAGGGGAAAATCGGAGTGCTGTGCCTGGCAGATGAGCAGAACCTTGGCGTCGACGACCCCGAGCTCCGTTCTCAAGTCGGAGAAGAGAAGATAAACCTGTTTAAGCGATATGCCGGATCGATATCGTAGTCATCCTATCGAGATATAGAAGATAGAAGGAAGTTTGTATTAATGCTCAGCGAGATTGACCACGTTGGCATCGCCGTGTCCGACCTCGAAGACGCCGTAGCTTTTTATGCCAAGGTATTCGGTGCAGAGGTGGTTCATCGGGAGGTCGTCGTATCGGACGGAGTCGAGGAGGTCCTCATCAAGGTAGCGGAATCCTATATTCAGCTGCTCGCGTCGATCCGAGACGACTCGCCCGTCGCTAAATTCATCGCCAAGCGCGGTGAAGGGCTTCACCACATCGCGTATCGTGTCGAGTCGTGTGCAGAGGCGCTCAAAAGCGTGGTCGATCACGGTTATGAGGTCATCGATTCTAAGCCGCGGCCCGGATCCCGCGGCACGACTGTCGCCTTTGTGAGCCCCAAGAGCGCATTTGGCACCTTGATCGAGCTGGTGCAAGAGTAGCGCGGCGGTTTCTTGTCGCCACAAGAAAAGCCGCCACGGTCAAGATGGCGCGCGGAGGGGGTGGGATTCGAACCCACGGTGCCTTGCGACACAACGGTTTTCGAGACCGCCCGATTCGGCCGCTCTCGCACCCCTCCGATACCCATGACATACTAATCAGTGCGCAGCTGGCCGAAGAACCTGCCGAGCAATTCCGAGCATTCGGTCCCCATCTTTCCCCCGAGCCAGGGTATTTCATGGTTGAGGCGAGGATCGGAGGCCAAACCGTAGAGGCTGGCAATTGCCCCAGCCTTGGGATCGAAAGCTCCGAAGTATAAGTTCCTAATTCGCGCGTTGACCAACGCGCCTGCGCACATCGGGCAGGGCTCAAGGGTGCAGTAGAGGTCGCAGTCGCTCAGGCGCCAGCTGCCGGTTTGAGCTGAAGCACCTTGGAGGGCGAGAACTTCAGCGTGGGCTAGAGGGCTCTGCCTGCTCTCTCTCAGATTGTGCGCTCTCGCTAGGACTTTCCCGTCGAGCAAGATTACGGCGCCAACGGGTACTTCGCCTAACTTCGCCGCGATTTGAGCCTCTTGGTACGCGGCGAGCATCGCTTCTGGGCGGTAGTTGCGTTCGAGGTTTTCAAAGTCCAGGGGGGCTCGCTCCTTGATCTTGGGTAATCCGTTTAGACCTACCGCGACCGAGAAGGGAAATGCCCAAAAACGGGTTGTTTCAGCGTCGCGTGCCTGATGGAGACGACGCCAGATGACCGAACGCGGCGCGGAGGAGGTCGATCTCGAACCCACGGTGAGTCTCCCCACACACGATTTCCAATCGTGCCGATTCGGCCGCTCTCGCACTCCTCCGTAAACGAATAGACTATTCGTTAGTCGTGCGCCTGGCGCTACGAGAGGGGGTCGGGCCCTGCGCGGCTTGCCCCCGTGAACCGGGTCAGGGTCGGAAGACAGCAGCCCTCAGCGGATTGGCAAGGGTGCCGCAGGCAGTCTGACTTCCTCTCGTAGCGCCAGGCGCACTGTTGATTTTATGCAAAGGGCCGCATCCGTGTTTGGCCAGTGGACCGGGTGGTGGGTTGAACTCACAAAGTTCTAAATGAGGCCTCTGCAAGGGTAGTAATTTAGGATTTAATAAAGTACTTACATTAAGCGGCGCGAAATCTATCATTGGGCATATACCCTGTGGGGTATGTGTAGAGCAATAACGTGTAATAAATGCAAGCGCCCAACTTGGGCCGGATGCGGTGCCCATGTCGAGCAAGTTCTCGGTCATATTCGGCCCGCCGATCGCTGCAATTGCAGCTCCGAAGCGTCAGCGGCGAAGCCCAAGCGATGGTTTGCTCGCTGATCCAAAACGAGCACGCGCCAGCCTGAGACTCTCATTCGGAAGCCCTCGTTAGCCTTCTTGCAAGTCTGAGTCTCACTCGCAAGAGGCGATGGGTACTAGAGAGGTTCTCTCCAGATAACGACCCGGGCCAGCCTCGGGTCGTTGCAGTTGTCGGGAGGTGTCGCAATGGTTCGGGCCTGCGCTCTGGAAGTTCCGGTCGTCCATGTCGCTTAGGCGCCACTCGGAGTGGCTTGCCGTTGTCTCATATGAATATGACGAGCCTCGATGCAACTTGCCGATAGGGTGCAAAAGTCGTATGCATAAGCGCCGAGCCGTAGACAAATCCGGGAATGCGGGACATGGCTTCTTTGAGGCCGGTTCGCGTTGCTCGCGTGTTTAGGGAGACCGCTACGGTAATTGGTGCCAATCTGGCCCTGCGTCTACCCGAAGTTTGCTCGGAGCTGCTCGAGAGGCATAACCCCGAGGCGCTAATCGAACCGTTGGGCGAGGCCTCTATCTGCGCCTCGTTTTACCCACCGTGGAACGGCGGCTTATGAGCGGCATACCTTTTTGCGCCTTGTAGCGGGCCACGCCAGTGAAAGCCGCTGCCCCGTCACCACGCGCTCCAGATCGTCAGCGCCCTGAAATGAGTTCTTTTCTGGGCGTGTCGGCTATCGCTGCCGTTTTAGAGCTGACGCATAACAAGGCTGTTATGTGCTGACATCGCTAGCGATGCGGCTAACAGAGCTATTGAAGCCGAGCAGTGTTGCGCGCGTTTCGGTCTCTAATGCCGCGGAGCGGTTGCTTGCCCAAGATCATCGGTTAGCACTTCAACCAAGGAGTCGTTTGCTCGCCGACGCTTGCCGAGGCCGGATTCAACAAAATCGTTGCACTTCCAGGGCGACGTGGTGACCCTCGGTAGGGCATCGGTGCGCCTTCGGTGGTGCCACCCGCACAAAGGTTAAAGTTCTAGCAACTTTCGCTAGGTGTTCATGGGCCGGTTGAGAGCCGTTCACCTTTACCGGTAATTCTCTTGGCGTGAATACAAAAACAACAAATAAAAAAATCCGGAGCGGCCTCCGGTACAACTTCGCCTTCAAGGCCCTTGCGGCGTTGACGATTCCACTAGTCGTGGCCGCGTGCGGAAGCGCGTCCTCATCGGGTTCGTCGCCAAATAGCGCAAACGCCTCATCCAATACCAAGGTGCCCTTGGTGGTCTATTCGGCCCAGGGGTATGACTCGGCGATGACGGCGGCATTCCAGAAGGCAACGGGAATAACCACCACACTCGTGGACGACTCCACCGGGCCTCTGCTTACCCGGGTTCAGGCCGAGGCGGCGAATCCGCATTGGGGAGTGCTTTGGGTTGACGGTGACGAAGCCTTCGCCGCGCTGGACGCACAAGGCGCATTAGTGCAACATTGGGAACCATCGGTCAAGTGGACCGCGGCGGCGAAGGGACTGCTTCCCAAAGACGGAAGCTACATCCCGACGGGGCTTACCATGGCGGGAACCCTGGTTTACTCCACCAAGACTGTGGCTAGTCCTCCGACGAGTTGGAACGACCTTCTTTCATCTCGGTGGAATGGCCAGATCGGAATGAATGACCCGGCCGTATCGGGTCCGACCTTTCCGTTCGTCGCGGGCATGATGAGCTATCTCGGCGGCGTCTCCCAGGGCGAGAGTTTTTACTCTCAGCTAAAGGCGAACGGCTTGCAGGTGTTTCAGACCAATGGCGACACTCTTCACGCACTTGGGACCGGGCAGATAAAGCTGGCGCTGATCCAGAGTTCGGCCGGCATTGGAGCGTCCATCAAGGATCCAACGATAAAGACCGCGTTTCTTCCCCCGACAACGTTGTTGCCGGGTGTGATCGGCATAGATGCGAAGGCGTCAGCCGCGGAGATCGCCGAAGCCAAGCAGTTCGTCGATTTCGTCCTGTCTCCGGCAGGGCAGAAAGTGCAACTCTCGGGTGATCCCACCGGTGATTCTCTCTACTGGCCGGTAGTTTCGGGAGTATCTCCTGAAGCTGCAGTGCCAAGTCTCTCCGGGATCAAGTTTCAGGTCATCAACCCGTACACCTGGGGTGCTCGGGAAAACTCCATCAACTCCTGGTTTACCAACAGCATCGTGAACTGAGAATATCGGTTGGAATTTTGGCTCCCTGGCCCACGAGCCGGATCGCGACAGCGGCCCGGAGGTGGGCCAGATTGGCATGTTCTGCGGCGTTTTGGCTGCATCACTTGGCGGAAATGAAAGGTCCACGTCTTGACAGTTACAGCTTTAGAGAAGTTAGATGCTCCAAGTGAACGGGGCGAAAGATTTAATTCCAACGCCGAAAGGATCTCGCTTCCTGGCGCATTAGCCGCGGTCTTGGCGTCTCTCGTATTGCTGTTGCCGGTCGTGTTCTTCCTAATCCAGGCGTTTCTCCCGGGGATTGCTGACGGACATGGCTTTTCGGTAAGCCTCGGCTCGTTTGTCTTTGCGACCTCTGGCCAATCGTTGCGAGGAATGATCGATTCGCTGGCGGTCTCTGTGTCGGCGGCAGTAATAGCGACATTTTTTGGCACGGTCATGGCATGGTTTTTGCGAAGGACCGACATTGCCCTCAAGCGAGTTTGGTCCGGATTGATCTGGTTCCTTTTGCTGGTGCCTACGTATCTGACTACAGAAGGGTGGCAGCGCCTGCTCGAGCCGAACGGCGTTCTCGCGAGCGCGCATATCGATGCGCTGCCGCTTTACCATCTGTTTTTCGGACCAGTTGGAGTTATTTTTGTGCTCGGGATGGCGGGGGTGCCATTCGCCTACCTTGCGATATCTGTGGCCCTCGGGAATTTGGGTGCGGAGCTCGAAGACGCCGCTCGAGTGCACGCGGGGTCCCGAAGTGAAGCGATACGTGTCTTGATTCCGGTTATCGCTCCAGCGCTGTTCTCGGCCTTCGCGATTGTTTTCGCCGAGTCGATGAGCGATTTCGGAGTTGCCTATACCCTTGCCGCTAACGCCCACTTTCCCATCGCGACCTACTCTCTCTACTCCGCCATCGATTCTCTACCGCTCAACTTCTCGGGTGCGGCCGCGATCGGCTGGATGCTTGTCGCATCGGCGATGCTGCCGATACTTCTCCAGCGCAGGCTTACCAAATCGCGCAGTTACGCAGTGGTTTCAGGGAGGCGCCGCGATGTCAGGATCATCCGCTTGGTCGGTCGTTTCCGGATGGCGGCCTATCTCTTTGTCGCCATCTTTTTTGCCCTCGCAGTAGGCGTTCCGATGTTCGGGATCGTAAGTGCCTCTTTCCTGTCCGGCCTTGGTACGACGTTTGGCGCGAGTTCTCTTACTCTTTCGAACTACACGCGAGTCTTCTCGTCGACTGTTTTTGGGTCGCCCTTGCATTTTTCAATGTGGATTTCCGTGGCGACAGCGAGTGCCACGGTTATCCTTGGGGCATATCTCGCCAAGATACTTGCTCGCCGTGACCAGCGTCTGATAGCGCGTGCACTGGATGTTCTCCTCTTGGGATCGGTTGCTCTGCCGGGCGTAGTCCTGGGAGCGGGCTACATTTTCTCCTACAACCAGCCGTTCTTTTCCGACATCGGCATGAACTTATACGGCACTTCCAAGTTGCTCTTCCTCGGTTATTTCGCGTCGGCACTTCCGGCGACATCCAGGATCCTGATTGGCCCGTTGTCCCAAGTGCAATCCAATATGGCCCATGCCGCGAGAGTACATGGATCCGGGCCTGCTTCTGCCTGGATAACCAGCGTGCTTCCGGTGCTTTCGCGAGCCTTATTGTCTGCGTGGCTGTTGACTTTTGCCAAGACGCTTTTGGAGCTTCCTCTTTCCCAACTCCTCTACGCTCCGGGGTTCGCTCCGCTATCGGTGGTAATAAATAAGCTCACCGCGGGTTACGACTACGGCGGAGGAACCGCGATGTCGGTGATAGCGCTAGGTGCGGCGCTGGCGGTGATCGGAGTTGTGAATGGAACTTATCGCCTGCTCGCGCCGCGGGGCTGGCAGAAGTTAGGAGGAATGTTTAGTGAACAATAACGCCAATGTGCCCAGCGATTCCCGCAGCGCAGCGGTTTCGCTCCAAGCGGTGTCCAAGAGTTATGACAACAAACGCAACGCCGTAACGGAGGTGAGCCTCGAGGTCATGAAAGGCGAGTTTGTGGTATTGCTCGGACCCTCTGGTTCGGGGAAAGCGACAATCGTTCGGGCGATCGCTGGGACTGAGCGGATTTCGGGGGGAACGATCTCGATCTTCGGAACCACGGTAGCGGCCGATGGACGCCACGTCAATCCCGAAGATCGTGGGATTTCTATGGTGTTTCAGGATTATGCGCTTTGGCCCCACATGAGCGTTCTTGACAACGTGGCATTCGCGCTAAAGCGAAACAAAGTGGACGCCAAGACGAGACGGCTTCAGGCCGGGGAAACTCTCGCAAAAGTTGGACTCGGCTCTAAAGTAAACCGATTTCCATCGGAGCTAAGTGGAGGCGAGCAACAGAGAGTCGCGCTCGCCCGTGCGCTCGTTGCCCACAGCGGTCTGATTCTCTTCGACGAGCCGCTGTCCAACTTAGATTCTGACCTGCGTGAGAAGTTGCGCATCGAGATCGCCACGCTTACGCGCGAGTGCAACGCTACGGTGATCTACATAACCCATGATCAGAGCGAGGCATTCGCCCTGGCCGACAAGATCGGTGTTCTCAAAGACGGATGCCTGGTGCAATTTGGTGTGCCGGAGGATATCTATGAGAATCCTGCGGACTCCTTTATTGCCCGCTTTACGGGGATCGCCGGAGAAGTTCGAGGTATCGCCTGTGGAACCACCCCCGAGGGATTGCTGCACGTCGATGTTCCTGGATTAAAAAGGAGCGTCCTTGCCCGTCCCGTGGAACCCATTTCGCGTGGCGGGCGGGTTCGTATTGCGATTCGTCCCGCCGCTATTTCAATGGAGGCTACGCCGGGGGCTACGGCCGATATTGCTCGCGTTGCCGATGTGGCCTACCGCGGCCGCGGCTACGAGCATGCGGTTACCATCGGGGAGCATGTCCTGAGTTCGGTATTCTCGGCCCAAAGAGTTTCGCGCGGCTCGGGAGTAGAATTATCGTTGGATCCCCGCGGCTGTTTAGCTTTTTGTGAGCATGACAGTAGCGAGCGTCCCCTCGCCGAAACAAGGATTGATTCCGCAGCGGCTGAATTTGAGTCCGGATATCAGGAGGCAGTCATTTGAGGTCGCTCATACTTGTAGCTGCAGTTTTTCTCGCATCGTCGGTAGAGATGGTCGAGGCACTGACGATTGTTCTCGCAGCCGGCACTTCCAGGGGTTGGAGGTCTGCATTCGAGGGGACCGCGGTAGCCATGGGAGTTCTTGCCGTGCTGGTAATCGGCGTAGGTCCCGCTCTGGTCACCTATGTGCCGATCTCCTCGCTGCGACTAGTGATTGGCGCACTGCTCTTAATTTTCGGGCTCCAATGGTTGCGAAAGGCGATTTTGCGATCTTCTGGCCTGAAGGCAATGCACAACGAGGACGAGATATTTGCTAGAGAGGTGCGGAAACTCAGCTCGATACCCAAGAACTCCAAAGGACGTGATTCCACGGGATTTGCGGTCGCGTTCAAGGGAGTGTTTCTCGAAGGATTGGAAGTCGTCATAATCGTGTTAACGCTGGGAGCGACAAATCACGACCTCGGGCTCGCTGCGGTTTCGGCGCTTGCTGCGGTTGTTGTGGTCGCGATAGTGGGCGCTTTGGTCTCCAAGCAACTCTCCAAGGTTCCCGAAAATGCCATGAAAATGGGGGTCGGAATCATGCTGGTTTCCTTTGGAAGCTTTTGGTCGGGCGAAGGCCTTGGCGTGCGCTGGCCAGCGTCGGACGCTTCCATACTGGTCCTTATCTTGCTTTACGCTTGCCTTGCTCTGGTAATGATAAAGTTACTCCAATTCCAATACCGTCGCGCGGCGCTGAGCGAAGGGGCGGCATAGTCGATGCGACTTATCAAGGCCTTCGCGATGTTTTGGTGGGACTTCCTTATTGGAGACACCCCGGAGTTGTTCATTGGAACGCTTGTCGTCCTCTTGGCCATTTTTACCCTAGGACGAGGAAGCTCCTTCGCACCGTTT
>JAJYGZ010000100.1:0-452 GCA_021790495.1 Actinomycetes bacterium | reverse complement strand
TATTGGCGTATCGGTTTGGGTTGAGATGAGGCGGGTCATCAAGAGGACGCAAGAATAACGAAGAGGTTCCCTTCGCCTTCGCCGCAACTCCGTTCTAGGCGTATCCGGTCGGAGCGAGTCACAATGACGATCCGAGGCTTTATATCCGTTGCGGTTTGTTGGGCTTCCCGAGGTCCAGATTCGTTGTCGGAGAGCTGCTCTCCGCGAAGGGGGCTTGGGCTGCCAGCTGATTTTGCAACCCGAGCGGGATATTTTAAGAGCGCTGTTCTAGGATCGAAGCCATGAAGAACTCTACCATCGAATCTAGAATTGCCCAGTTGGGATACGTTTTGCCGGGCGCGCCTGCTCCGCAAGGGAGCTATGTGCCCGTGGTGCGCCACGGGGATCTTTGTTTCATGTCGGGCGTTCTCCCTTTTTCGGATGGAGCGCTCGTTCACCCCGGAATCGTAGGT
>JAJYGZ010000176.1 GCA_021790495.1 Actinomycetes bacterium | reverse complement strand
TTTACCCGTCTCCTTGTGATGCTGCTGGGCCGGAGCCGGACCTTCACCGAGGCTCGCTGGCTTGGCGTGGCTCGCGGACTGGCGGTCAAGTGACGCACATCCTTATGATTGGCGAGGTCTAGAGGTGAAGGAAGTTGATGGGATGCGTCTTGCGACCGAGGCGGAGGCTCGCGAGCACGAGTCGATCTGGACCCGCCTTTATCATGGGCACACGGCGTTTAGCTTCGTCGGGCATCGACGCAGGTGGTATGTGCTCTCGACCATCGTGATCTTGATTGGCCTGGGCGCCCTCGGAATCCGGGGACTGAATTTCGGAATCGAATTCAAGGGCGGCACCTCCTGGGAGGTGACGAATTCGTCTCTAACGGTAAATCAGGCGCGAGCGGTGGTAGCTAACCTTGGAATCAAGCAGGCCACTGTTGTCGCGCTTGGCTCGGGAACCAGCACCTCGATCGAAGTTCAAGCGGATCTTTCTGCGTATTCGCCTCAAGCCAAGGCGAATCTGGAGGCTAAGATGGCAAATGCCTTGGCGGTCGCGGGCAAGACAACGCCTTCGAAGGTATCGCTGAACGACGTCGGACCGACCTGGGGCGGAGAGATCACATCGAAGGCTCTCCGGGCGCTCGCTGGCTTTCTAATCGCGATCACTCTGTATATAACGGTGCGTTTTGAACTGCGAATGGCTACTGCCGCTTTGATTGCCGTAGTGCACGATATCTTGGTTACGGTTGGAATTTACGCGCTGGTGGGGTTCCAGGTCACACCGGCGACCGTTATAGCCCTGCTTACCATTCTTGGCTACTCCCTTTATGACACAATTGTCGTCTTCGATCGAGTTCAGGAAAACGTCAAGAGCCTGGTCAATACCGGCAAGAATAGCTATTCAGACGCTGTCGACATCTCTATGAACCAGGTTCTGATGCGTTCTCTCAACACCTCGATCGTGGCGATCATACCGATTCTCTCGGTCCTGGTGATAGGAGCTGAGATTCTCGGAGCTACCACGCTGCAGCAGTTCGGGTTGGCACTTTTCATTGGCCTAACTACCGGGGCCTATTCGTCGCTCTTTATTGCTTCTCCGATCCTCGCTCAACTAAAGGAGCGCGAGCCGCGCTACCGGGCTCTTGCCGGCCGCCTTTCCAGGGGTTCAGGGACGGTTGTCGTTCCCAAGAAAAAGAGTGCTGCCCGAAGTGGCGCCTCGCATGGAGACCATGGAGGAACCCGCGATATGCCAGCCGCAGCTGAAGAGGCCGATGCCACTGAAGAAGCCGAATCTTTGACCCCTCCCGAAGCTGGTGTCGGCGCAACCGGTCCGCGCCCAAAGCTGGTTGAGCCGGGGTACCGCTCGTCGAATCGCTCCAAGAAGCCTCGTTCGAAACGACGCTATTGACCTGGTGCACCGTGGTCGCCGTCTAGGTGGACGAATCGGTGTATTTTGTAGCTATGGTACCGGGAATATCCGTAGCTTACGAGTCGTCACTACGCGACAAGCTGGTTCACTCGTTTTCCGAGCGCCATCCCGGCGTGCCGACGGTGCTTATCGATGCGGCGTTTCGCGCCGCCGTAATTGCACATGAGGGACAATTTCGCCACTCCGGCGAGCCCTATGTGACCCATCCAATAGCGGTTTCTCAGATTGTGGCCGATCTTGGGGTCGACGAAGTCACGATCGCCGCGGCTCTTTTGCATGATACGGTGGAAGATACCACCACTCTTTTGGCCGACGTTGCAAGTCGCTTCAGCCCCGACGTCGCACTCATAGTCGACGGCGTTACCAAGCTCGACCGACTGAGTTTTGATTCCAAGGAGGCCCAGCAGGCAGCGACGGTTCGCAAGATGCTGATCGCGATGGCGAAGGATCCTCGCGTTTTGATCATAAAACTTGCCGACAGGCTCCACAACATGCGCACCCTCGCTGTTCTGCCGGAGTGGAAACAACGGCGAATCGCCCAAGAGACGATCGATATCTATGCCCCGTTGGCGCACAGGCTGGGAATACAAGAGGTCAGATGGCAGCTTGAGGATCTCGCATTTGCGGTATTGCACCCGAGGCGATACGCCGAGATCGAGCAGATGGTGCAGATGCGCTCGCCTGAGCGGGATCACTCCTTGAACGTGTTGCTAAAGACGGCGCGCGACCGCCTTGCCGAGGTCGGGATCGTCGCCGACGTGCGCGGACGCCCCAAGCATCTCTGGTCCATCTATGAAAAGATGGTGGTCAAGACCAAGGAGTTTGATGATATTTACGATATCATCGGCATTCGTATTGTCTGTGAAACCGAAAAGGACTGCTGGGCAGCACTTGGCGTGGTGCATTCTCTCTGGAACCCAGTTTCGGGTCGCTTCAAGGACTACATCAACACTCCCAAGTTCAACCTCTACCAGTCGCTGCACACCACAGTGGTATCTCAAGGTGGAAACCCGCTAGAGGTCCAGATCCGTACGGTAGAGATGCACAAGCGCGCCGAGTTCGGCATCGCTGCTCACTGGGGGTATAAAGAGGGATCGAGCCAGGCCGAGATGGCCTGGCTGGGCCGCATTCTCGACTGGCAGCGCGATATGCCCGACCCCATCGAGTTTCTTGAGAATCTCAAGTTGGACCTTGAGATGGATGAGGTCTACGTCTTCACCCCCAAGGGCAAGGTGGTGTCATTGCCAGCCAACGCTACGCCGAT
>JAJYGZ010000218.1 GCA_021790495.1 Actinomycetes bacterium | reverse complement strand
GTTCGTTACCCGTCAGACTTTCACCTTGATTCCAGGAGTGGTGGCCGCCCTGTTGGGACTGGGGCTAAATGAGGCCGCCTACATGTCAGAGATAGTGCGCGCAGGAATTCTTTCGGTGGGCGAAGGCCAGGTCGAGGCGGCGGCATCGATCGGCATGCGGCGCCTCATGATTATGCGGCGCATCGTTTTGCCCCAGGCGATGCGGGTGATAGTGCCGCCGACGGGTAACGAGACAATCTCGATGCTCAAGAGCACCTCGCTCGTCGCATACGTTCCCTATGTTGAGCTTCTTTTCGCGACCCAAAATATCTACACCCGGAACTATCAGGTAATGCCGATGCTCATCATGGCCAGTCTCTGGTACCTTTTGATTACCAGCGTGCTTATGGTCGGCCAGTTCTATGTCGAGCGCTACTACGCGAGGGGTTCGGCCAGAGTTCTGCCTCCCACGCCGATGCAAAGGGTTCGCATTCTTGCCGCGCGAATTTCCTCGGCGGGCGCCAAGTGAGCACTTCGCACCCGATGGTGGAAGCCCGAGGCGTCCACAAGCGCTTTGGACGCCTCGAAGTCCTCAAGGGAATCGATCTCGAGGTGCCGATCGGCGAGGTGGTGTGCGTTATCGGGCCCTCTGGGTCGGGCAAGTCGACCTTTCTTCGTTGCATCAACCACCTTGAAAACATCGATGCCGGAACGATACGGGTAGCCAACGAGCTAATCGGATACCGCCAAAAGGGTACGCGGCTCTATGAACTGAGCGAGAACGAGGTGGCGCAAAAGCGCAGGGAGATCGGGATGGTCTTTCAGCACTTCAACTTGTTTCCCCATATGAGCGCTATCGATAACGTTATGGAAGGACCGCTTCGCGTTCTCCGCCAGCCCAAGGACACTGTTAAGGAACGTGCGATCTCACTCTTGAACCAAGTCGGCCTTGGAGAAAAAGCCAACGCGTACCCTGCGCAATTGTCCGGCGGTCAACAGCAAAGAGTTGCCATCGCTCGCGCTTTAGCCATGCAGCCAAAGCTGATGCTCTTCGACGAACCGACTTCCGCTCTGGACCCCGAACTCGTTGGTGACGTACTTGGAGTGATGCGGACGTTGGCTGAGAGCGGCATGACGATGATCGTGGTTACCCATGAAATCGGATTCGCACGCGAAGTCGGCGACAAGTTGATCTTTATGGACCAGGGCATCATCGTGGAAGAGGGTAAGCCGCGCGACGTCATCTCCAACCCGCGCCAACAGCGGACCCAGGCCTTCCTATCCAAAGTTCTTTAGCTCCGAGGGCCACTACGAAACGAAAGACGGCGACTCCTTTTGGGTGGAAGGCCGCTCTTGACGATCTCGCCCAGCGCACAGAGTGTCTCGGTGACAAGGCCAAGGGCGGGGCTATGGCTGAGGGTATTTGAATATGCGGCCGCAATTACGGTCACCGGTGTACGATCCATGCGAACGCTCATCGCCAAAACTGCCTGCTGCCTCCATCGGTGATCCAGTGCGGGCTCTTGACGGCAGGGACAAGCTGAGTCGACGCGGTGAGTGCTCCGGCTAGATTCAACCGGCACCGTTGATGTCGATCGAAGTATCCTTGCAATGGTTCTTGTGGTCGCTCAACTGAGGATGGATGCGCGCCGAGGGCTTCGTTCTGGGTGGGACACACTATCATCAAGGTCCCTATCGCCCGGCGCTAAATGGCTCAAGCTCCCGCGCGTGACACGCGACCTTGCTTGGCGGCTCTAGACTGTTAGTATGCTTACTGCACGTGCTGATGAAGGCTCACTTGGCGTGGTTCGAGAAGCGATTCCCGAATCGTGTTACCATCGCTCAACTGCTCGAAGTATCGCCTACGCGGTGCGCGATCTGTTGGCCTACGGAGTCGTACTGACAGTTCTGGCTTTGGTAGGAACTTGGTGGATAGCGCTTCCTCTGATGCTACTGGCTGGATTATTGGTGAGCGCATTATTCATACTCGCCCACGACGCTTCCCATAACGCATTTTCCGATCGTCAATGGCTCAACGGCGCGGTTGCGCGTGTTCTCATGCTTCCGTCTTTGCATGTCCAAGCAGCCTGGGACCTCGGTCATAACCGCATCCATCACGGCTTTACCGCTCGTCGGGACATGGACTTCGTCTGGCGTCCCTACACCGCCCAGGAGTACCAGGCGCTCAGCCGATTTGGACGCCTTCGGCACCGGTTCGAGTGGTCGTGGGTAGGTGCGGGGGGATATTATTTGCGCGAGGTGTGGTGGAACAAGATGGTCACCTTCACCCCGCCAGCCAGATGGGCCCGGGCGATCCGGGCGGACTGGTGGCTCGTCTTGGCTTGGACCGTTGTTGCGAGTGGCGGAGCAATGACCCTTGGATGGTTCGAATCCGGAACCTTGATCGGGATGGGCTGGATGTGGGTGAAGCTGGTAGCGGGGCCGTTTCTGGTATTCAGCCAAGTAATCGGGTGGGCGGTCTATGTACACCATGTCGGCCCTGAGATTCGCTGGTGGAACCGACGAGAGTGGACACGGTGGCGAGCCCAGATGGAATCAACCACGATTCTGCGGGTACCTCGGGCCCTGAATTTGGTCTTTCACAACATATTTATTCACGTCCCGCACCACGTTGAAATGCGTATCCCTTGGTATCGACTTCCCCAAGCCGCCGTTGCAATTGAGGAAGCATTCCCGGGG
>JAJYGZ010000058.1 GCA_021790495.1 Actinomycetes bacterium | reverse complement strand
CGCGATAAACAGGGCGAACAGAACGAAGCCGTATGTCCGGTTCACTTGCATCGCCGCGACCAGCAAGAACCACGCCAGCGAAGCGGGTATCAGCAGCTTCCATCCCAAGTCCATCAGCTGGTCGTAGCGGAGGCGCGGCAACGCCGCTCTGACCCAGACATAGAAGAAGAGAAACGCTCCTGTCTTGACCAAGAACCAGAGGATCGGCCATACAAACGAAGGGCCGCCAAGGTTGGGGCCGTCGGGACCTCCCAGAAAGAGCGTAACTATCACCGCCGACATCGTTATGGTGTTCATATACTCAGCCAGGAAAAATAGCGCGAACCGGATCGACGAGTACTCGGTGTGGAACCCCCCCACCAACTCTTGTTCTGCCTCCACCAAGTCAAACGGCGGACGGTTCAGCTCTGCTGTAATCGCAACCAGGAATACCAAAAACGGCACAATCCCGAGGCGAAGTAGGTTCCATTTCGGGAATATCCCGAAGAACGCTCCAGCCTGAGCGCTGACGATATCCCTGGTGCCGAGCGACCCGGTTATTAGCACGACAGTGGCAACCGAAAGCCCCATCGCCGCCTCGTACGAGACCATCTGCGCCGAGGCTCGCACCGATCCGATCAGGGGATACTTGGACCCCGACGACCAGCCAGCAAGCATGACCCCATAGACGGATACCGATGAAAGTGCGAGCAGCAAAAGGATCCCTATCGGCGGATCGGCCACTTGGAGTTCGACAGTGTGCCCGAATAGATGGACGACGCCACCAATAGGAACGATAGTAAAAGCCAGGAACGCAGGAAGGAGCGAGAGGTACGGCGCTAACTTGAACACGAATCGATCGGAGCGCTCTGGTACCAGGTCCTCCTTGAAGAAAAGTTTAATTCCGTCGGCGAGAGACTGCAGCAGCCCAAAGGGCCCCGCCCTGTTTGGCCCAATTCGATTCTGCATGTCCGCAATGATCTTGCGCTCAAACCAGATCATCAACAGCACCGAGACCATCAAGGCACCAAAGGCCACCGCGACCTTGACGAGCACAATGATCACTACGCCGATGGAGATGTGGCCGAGAAAAAGCGGATCCTGCCCCATTAGTGTGTCCCCACTTTCACATAGGTTTGCACGGAGTCCGAGCTCACAAGAGCTAGCAAATTGCCGCCTTGCCCCACCTGGCCGCGAACAATCCCGTCGGCGAGCGACGGGTCCAAATGGGCTGAGGCAACGACCTCTTCGCCATTGGAGCCCCGCAAGCTAACCTCGCCACCCTCGGCGATCCCCAGCTCGGCCATCAGCGCAGGTCCGATCCAAAGCTCGCTTGGGACCATCAGCTGCGACATAATCGGCGACGCGACAAGCGAAGCCGATGGCGAATATAGGCGTCGCGAAAGTACCAAACGACGGCCTTGCAAACCACCGGCTCCGGGCATTGGCAGGGGCACATCGCCGCTGCCGACGCCAGCGCGCACGAACGGCGGGATCTCCGACATATCGTGGCGCTCTTCACCTTCGCTCTGGACGTCGAACGACGTCGGCGGACCTTGGCGATCGGGTCCGAGCAAGCCAGGCGTGGCAATCGGATCGAGGCGCTTGGATGAAGGGCCGATCGAAACTTTGATGCGCGGCAACGGAACGACGACGCCGTCGGGGAACCGGGGCGAGCCCAGATCGCTGTAGGAAAGGCCAGCATAAAGTGGCAGAGACTCAACCATTTTGGCAAAGATCGCCTCGGCATTGACATCCTCAAAGCGTTGGCCAAGATCGCGCGCCAACTCGGCGGCGATCAAATAGTCGGGCTTAGACTGCCCCTTTGGCACCAACGCTTGGCCCAGTCGAGAAACTCTGCCCTCGAAACTCGTTGTCGTTCCCTGGCTCTCACCGAACGCCGCCAAAGGAAGAATCGCATCTGCGAACTCGTCCGCCTGATTGTGGAACGAGTCGACAACAACGACCGTCGCATTAGAAAGCGCTCGGGTTACCAAAGCAGTATCGGCCATCTCGAGGATCGGGTCTTGGCCAAGGACAAAGAGCAGCATAGGCTCAGAAGCCGCCTTGCGAATTATCTCGAGTGCGGATAGTGACCCGCCGGCGTCAGCGGGGGCGAGCACGCGCCCGGGGAGATGCCCAGGCGTCGCGCCGAGATCCATCGCGCCAAATATATTCGAGCGCGCTACCGTAAAGACGAACTTGGCCATCGGCCAACTTTTCCTAGCCAAACTCGCGATGGAATCTGTGATCGCCCTTGAATCGGCGATGTTCGACTTGCCCACGACGATGGCCAGTCCTTCGCCGCCTGATATTCCCGCCGAGGCGAGCACCTCGGTCATCGGAGCAAGGGAAGTATTAGCGCCGGTCGTACCGAGTTCCTCAAGGCTCCTAGCGAACTCAAGCTGCGAAAGGCTCAGGCGCACCTCGGCTAAAGGAGTGATCGAGGTTTCGGCTTCGGAGACTTCGACGATCCGAATCCCCGCCTTGGCCGCTTCATTGAGACGAAGGAACAGCACCGGCAGTTCCTCGCGAAGATCCGCGCTGGAAACGATTAGCACCTTCGCAGCCATTGCCTCGTCGATGGTGGCGCGAGGCGCCTCAAAAACCGCATTGGCTGAGATGGATTGGCTTAGATCGGCGTCGAAATTGTCACTGCCGATAATCGACTTGGCAAGGCGAACCCAGGAGTAGATTCCCTCGTTTG
>JAJYGZ010000280.1 GCA_021790495.1 Actinomycetes bacterium | reverse complement strand
CTTGAGGAGGCGGCGTCGACATCACCAGGTGATCGCTATCGGCCCACTCCGAGACTATTCCCATCGAGTCGAGCAACTCTGCCATAATCGTGACGTCTAGGATTCTGGGCACATTGTAAAGATGGTGTTCGCCGCTAGCGAGGATCGTCGCGGCCATCTGCTTGAGGACGGCATTTTTGGCGCCTTGAACTTGAAATTCACCGTACAGCTCAGTGCCGCCGATTACCTTGAAGTAGCTGTTCGAGATCATTGTTGGCCGCCAGTTAAATAATAGAAGAAGTCGAACTCACCGAATATGGACTCACCCGCGCCTCCGTCCGCGACAACGAATCAAGGGTCCAGTCTAGGTTGAGCTCGGCCGCTGCGAAGTTTTCAATCTTAGGTACTGATGTCTCAAACTACGAAACTTCTAGACGAATTTGATCTGACGCAAGAGGAACTCGACGAGATTCTCAAAGAGCGTAGCGGTCTTGTGGTCGAGCGACGCTTAGGGGGAGAAGCTGGGTCCTTTGAGCTTGACCAGGGAATGTTTGCAACTTATTCGCGGGTCCTCACGATCGGTGATCTCGGTTCCGATGGGCGCATTCGGGTCACCCAGCTTGTCGAGTTTTCGCTGCCTTTGCTCGGATTCGGACTAGTCGTTTCGGCGGCACTTCGATCCAGGCTTCGAACAAGCCGCTCAGTAGTTCCGATACCTGCGTGGCTTCCCCCTGACCGTCTTGATCCAGTCGTAGCTCGCCAGTTGGCGCGCGTCGTGTTGATCTCGGTAAGCGCCGCATATTTTGCGACGTTACTGGGCCAGACCCTTACTTTTTCGGCTCATCAGTTTCACGCGTCGGTGAAGATGCAGGCAGCGGTGCTGCTGGTAAGCCGCTTCGACATTCTTCCTGGCTTCGGTCTCCTCATGCTGGCAAATCGTTTTGGTCGTGCCGGGGTAATCAGGATCGCGACAATCATTGGGACGCTGTTTTCCGCGTTGAGCGCATTTTCTCCAAATATGGCGATACTTGCCCTCGTTCAACTTGGCGCCAAGGGCGCCACAGCGGCCGCGTCGGTGTTGGTCGCTGTCCTAGTGGCAGAGATGGTGTCGCGACGGCAGCGAGCTTGGGCGATCGGAACACTTGTGATAGGCGCCGCACTCGGCGCTGGTTTTTGTGATGTGCTTTTACCCTTGGCGGGCTTGTCGATATCCTCGTGGCGGACCCTTTACCTAATAGCGATTCCAATCGGCATTTGGGGAACCTATCTCAGTTTCGGCGTAGCGGAGACGGATCGGTTTGCACGAGCCCGGGTTAGCCACCTCGGCGCATCGGTTTCGCCGAGGTGGCGGGGAACTTCTACCTCGAGAGTCTGGGCGCTAAGCGTCGCGGCCTTTTTGGTGAACGCATTTATGATACCGACGACCCAATTTCGCAATGAGTACTTGCGGGTCGAGCGGCACTTTAGCGCCACGGCCATCGGAGTTTTCGTCATCTTGACCAATCTCCCCGGCGCAATCGGTCTCGCGATGGGAGGTCGACTTTCTGAGACAAAAGGGCGCCGCATGGTAGCCGGTGCCGCAATCGTAATTGGCGGTGGGGGCCTAGCGTTGGGCTTTGTCACTTCCGGACTGGAGCTTTGGATCTGGACGCTGCTGGGGTCCACCGCCATAACGGCGATCGTCCCGAGCCTCGGTGTCTATCAGGCCGAGATCTTTCCCACGCGGTCGCGGGGTGTTGGAGGAGGAATTGTCACCATGGCCTCGAGGATCGGCAGTCTCGTCGGGGTGGGATTCGTAGGCTACTTTGCTTCGAGGCTCTCTCTGGGAGGAGCGGTAGCGACGCTCTTTCTTGGCATGGTCCTGTTGCTGCCCGCGCTCTTTTTTTGGTTCCCCGAGACTCGCGGCATGTCCCTTGAGGAGATTACTACCCCGGACTAGACGCGACCGCCAGCTTCAGAGACCCCACTTGCAGTCGTCGCGAAGAAAACCGACGATCGCGCTTGTCTCGCGCGTCAACGAGGATTCAAGCTTCCAAGAGTGACCTTCACCCTCAAGAAGGAGAAACTTGGCGACTTTTCCAGTAGCGCGGCTCGCGTCGATAAATTTTGTAGCGACATCCGCGGGAACGACTTCGTCGCGCTCACCTTGGATGACAAGTATTGGGCATCGAAGTGAACCAGGGTTGAAAGATGGCGACCTTCGCGCTCTTTCTAAGTGAAATTCCGGTCGTGGTCCCACAAGGATGTCCGTATAGGAGGCTTCGAAGCGGTGAGTGCTCTCGGCGGTGGCATTGAGGTCTATCACCGGAGAAACCGCTATTGCGCCGTCAATGGCGATTTCAGGGTCTTGAGCTGCAAGCAGACTCAGGTATCCGCCAGCTGATCCACCCATGGTGACCACTTCGGATCCGAGTGTCCCGTTTCGGCGTAGCTCGTTTATTGCCCAGCGTACGTCCGCAAGATCGACGACTCCCCAGCCGCCGACGAGTGATCGAAAGAATTCCGCCCCATGCCCGCTGCTTCCTCGAAAGTCGGGTACCAAGACGTCGATGCCAATCGAGGTGTAATAAACGATGCGATGATTGAAACGCACCTCGGTCTGTCCAACCGGGCCGCCATGTGCCATCACCAATGTTCCAATCGTTTCAGGAAGGTGGGAACGATATAGGCGTGAGACGATCTCGGCCTCTGAAAACTCCGTTTCCCCCAATTTGATTG
>JAJYGZ010000009.1 GCA_021790495.1 Actinomycetes bacterium | reverse complement strand
AATTCCCTGGGGATCCATGCCGTTGGTGGGCTCGTCCAGAATCAGCAGCCTGCGGGGAAACAACAGGGCATTTGCCAGCGCCAGGCGCTGCTTCATGCCCATTGAAAAAGCCTTGACCCGCCGATCTGCCACTTTGGTAAGGCCAACCAGCTCCAGGGCGGCACCGATATCGGGAACGATCGGAGCTGAGGGTTCCAATAAGCCCGCCGCTATCGCGCGGCGGCGCGAGGACTTGGAAGCGTGCGCCATGCGCTCTAAGTACCGCCTCCCAGATAGCGCGGGATAGAGGCCCGGCCCCTCAACCACTGCGCCGACATCACAAAGCAGGGACGCCGACTCCTTGGGGACCGATCTGCCCAGTACCTTTATCTCCCCGCCGCTCGGAAATACCAGCCCCAAGAGCATCCGGATCGTCGTGGTCTTTCCTGAGCCGTTGGGGCCCAAAAATCCGTAGATCGAGCCTTCAGGCACTACTAGGTCAAGCGAATCCACCGCCAGCTTCGAGCCGAACGACTTGGAAAGTGCCGTAGTTTGAATCAGGTAGTTCAATGGTTTGCTCCCAGGACCGACAACCGCCCTGTAACCCGCCGATGCCGCGCAACGTCTAAGAGGTCAAGCCCAGCGGGGCGCTGCGGGCCGATCAGCCGAGATCTCCGATCAGTACCGAAGACGGCACCGCCCCAAAGGCAAGCACGCCGTCATTGCCGATAAAGACAGTTCCCAGCGACATAGAAATCACGGTTCCGCTCCCCATCGCAGTAGTTACCGAAGTACCCGAAGCGAGAATCGAGGCGAAGGTCGGATTGCTGGTAAAGCTAAACGATCCGGTGGGACTCTTGATCACTTCGACAGTGGAAAATCCCGAACCGAAGCTGCTGTGACTATAGGCACCGCCCGCATTCGATGTCATAGTAGAGGAGGTGAACGATGGCAATGTGAACGAGGGCAAGCTGAGTGTCTTCACGGTCGCGCCAGAAGGAGGGCTAAAGGCAAAAACCGACGAAGACGGCGCGACAAAGGAGACCGAGGAATAGAGGGATGAAAACGCCGCACTTGACGAGCCGACCGGATAGACCCATACCCCGAGCACATTGCCCGAGTTGGCGTCCACAGCTACTGAGACGTTGCCTATAAGGGACTTCGGGTCATTGGCATTCAGCACCAAGGTATAAGCCGGCTGGCCCGCCACGTACTGCCCTACTGCCAAGGACATTGTGGCTCCGGCGGGAAGCTTGGAGATGATCGCATCCGCGATTTGGGCTGGGGTGAGACCTGATGTTGCAGAGGTGCTGCCGGTTGATGTCGTGGCCGAGGTCCCCAGCGACAGCGACGTTGCGGTATTGCTGGCCGAATTCCACTCCCAGAGCGCGCTCGGAGACGCGTAAAGGTCGATCTCCCCGTCGCTAGTCGGGACCTGGACGCGAGCATTGCCCGCATGATCGGTCCAGAAATTCGCACTCACCGAGCCCCCAAGAGCTTGGGCTAAAAGACCAGAGACCCCTAAAGAGCCTTGAGATCCCAGAGAGCTGAGCAGCGACGTCGGCAGGCCAAGATTGCCGGTCTCATTGACTGAGCCGGAATAGACCTTGGCGCTCGGAGCAAGTGCCATTGCCAGCACTGCAGAGGGCGTAGCCGCGGCAAGCGTGGGCGTGGATCCTGATGCGATACCGGGATAGACAAATGCGGCACCGATCGCCCCTGTGCCGAGAACTGCCGGTATCGAGAACCTTAACCAGAAACTCTTCGGCGAGAAAATCTTGTGTGATCTAGCCATAGCCACGGTTCACCTACCCTATAGGTTGTATTAATTCCCAACGCTAAGCGCGTTGGCTGAGATTTTGCCCAGAATTCGCTCAGTCCGCATTGCGTTTAACGCCCTAGCGCGGATCCATTGTTCCTAACGACCGGGCCCTTTTGCAAAAGCTGACCCGAACAGGGGACGCCGTAGCGAAATTGCGACTTTAGTCTTGCATCACAGGCCAGAGTGTGGGATCATCGAACTTCAGAAAGATCCGAATCCGCACGATCGCCTCTGGTGGTGCGGTTATGACAAGATGTGGCGCGGCAGACCAAAGTCAGCTCGGGGCGCATCATGTTGTGACTTGCATCACTAAGCGCATTTGCTGGGATCTCAAAGATGTGAAATGAGCTGGCGGAACTGCTAAAAACCGCAGCTTAATTTAGGTGTAAACGCGCCGCGGAAACAATCCTTGGGTGTTTCCGTGTTATACTATTGCGTTCCAAAAGTAAATATAAGGCATTGACTAAATGACAAAGACGACAGTAACGACACGCAAGAAAGTTGACACGCCGGCGGTTGAGGCCCCCGTGAAGGTTGTGCGCAAGCGGAGGTCCAAGAGTGACCTCACCACGGTTGAGGCCGCGCTGAATATTTCCGGCCTTGGCGCGGACGCCGTGAGGCTCTTTCTCGACGACCTCGCGCGTCATCCGCTGCCATCTCCTGCCGAGCAGGTCGAGTTGGCCAAGCGGGTTCGCGCAGGTGACGAGACGGCCAAGTCAGAGATGGTCGCGGCGAATCTTCGCTTGGTGGTTCACTGGGCACGCAGATATCAGGATCGTGGCGTGGAGCTCTCCGACTTGATTCAAGAGGGGACCTTTGGCCTGATTCGTGCGGTGGAGAAGTTCGACTGGCGCCGAGGATTCAAGTTTTCGACTTACGCCACGTGGTGGGTTCGCCAGTCGTTGCAGCGTGCCGTGCATAACCACGGCC
>JAJYGZ010000121.1 GCA_021790495.1 Actinomycetes bacterium | reverse complement strand
CCTGTTTCTGGGACTTGCCGCAGAAGCTGCACTTCACCAGATCCTGGCTTTCTCCAAACTTCGCCATTCCCATAACCTCCAATTGGGGACCCTAGCAGGGCGCATGACGTGCCATGGCCACTGGCTGATCAGAAAGGAAACGTCTTAGCTCACAATCGAACTCGCCTCAACTGCCACGCGCGACGAAAGAACTTCGTCAATTATTCCGTAGGTGAGGGCTTCATTTGCGTCAAGGATAAAGTCGCGGTCGGTATCGCTCTGAATTTTAGCTACAGATTGTCCCGTATCGCCCGCAAGCATCTCATTGAGAATGTCTCTCATCCGCAAGATCTCCTTTGCTTGCAACTCGATATCCGTCGCCTGTCCGCCAACGCCACCATAAGGTTGATGCAGCAAAACGCGAGCGTGCGGAAGCGCGTACCGCTTGCCTTTAGCGCCCGACGCAAGCAGAACTGCTGCCGCGGAAGCGGCTTGGCCAAAGCAGAAAGTCGAAACGTCAGGACGAATGAACTTGATGGTGTCATAAATCGCGAACAGCCCCGTGATGTCTCCCCCGGGGGAGTTGATATAGAGATTTATATCACGCTCCTGATCCTCATACTCAAGGAAAAGCAGCTGCGCGCAGATCAGATTGGCGACGGCATCGTCGATTCCTGTTCCGAGAATGATAATTCGCTCACGCAAAAGGCGAGAGTACAAATCGTACGCCCGCTCGCCCCGACTTGAAGACTCGACAACTGTTGGGACCAAATAATTAAACGCTTGCAACTAAGACTCCTTCTTGCCGATCTCCGAGCTTGCATTGGCTAACCCAAGAACTAGCATTTCTATTCGCCGTCAGCTTCCTCGGCGGCGCCAGCGACCGCTGGGGACTCCTCGCTAGCGTCCAAGGACGCGTCGGCCGTATCCGGGGCAACATCGGCCTCGCCGTCGCTCACCGCAGGTGCCTCACCCGTCAAGTCCTTACGAGTTAGCACGTTCCCTCGGTCGTCTACAAGCTTGACATTGGCGAAGATCCAGTCCATAGCATTCTTCTTGGCGATCTCTGCCCTCAACGCCGGAAATTGACCGGATTCTCTTAGGCGTTCGGTCGCCGCCTCAACGTCGATTCGACTTCCTTCTGCGATCTTGGCGATCTCCTCGTCGACCTGGGCCGTGGTAGCTTCGAGACCTTCGGCCTTGGCGAGTGCCCGCAGCACCAAGTCCAAGCGGGTCTCAAGCACTGCCTCCGAGGCCAAGCGAGTAGACACGTCCTGGGCGGTGGTTTGAGCAAGTTCCAAGTACTTAGCGAAGCTCAAGCCACTGTTTTCAATTCGGTGACCAAAGTTATGAGAGATGCTCTCGAACTCCAACTGCAACAACGAGCTGGGGAGTTCCTTTAGGCCGGCAACTTCGCTCAATCTGTTCGCTAGGATCTGGCGCCAATTGTTACGCAACATCGACGAACGGAAGCTCTCTATGCTCTTGCGCATATCGTCCCGGAGCTCAGCCAAGGTTTCATACTCTGAGGCTTCCTTGGCGAACTCATCGTTTAGCTCGGGTCTAACCAGCGCCTGATGGCCCTTGATTGTCCCGGAGACTTTCGCCCAGACACCCGCAGTGGTCTCGTCGGCGGACTCAGGCTCATCGCTTGAGACCTCAAACTCGAATGTATCTCCAACCTTCTTCCCGGCAATCGCGGCCCCTAGCCCTTCGTAGGGTTCATCGGCTCCGATGCGCAGAACAAAATCCTCGTATGTCTCGGACTCATCTCCCGCAACCTCGGCTACGAAATCGAGAGTTACTACCGAGTCGTCTCCGACAACGTCGGTTGAGTCCTCAAATGAGCCGAGAGCCTCCCGAAGTGCTTCCACCTGACTGTCTAAATCCTCTTCGGACGCGAACGGGGAGGGAAACTCGATACTGAGGTCCCCATATCCTTCGAGAGTCAGGTCGGGCCGCACCTCAACGACGACGTCCAGCTTTACGTCTCCAGCCTCTTCGCCTTCAGTGACGGTTATCGACGGCTTGGAGATGGCTTCGATTTCGTGCTCGATCATGGCGGCATCAGCCCACTTCGGAGCATTGTCGCTAATCGCCTCCGAACGGGCAAAACCACTCCCCAGCTTAGACTCCAGGACTCGTCGAGGTGCCCGACCCGGCCTGAAACCGGGAAGCCTCACTTGCCGAGATACCTTGGCAAAGGCGCTTTCTATCTCGGGCTTCAGCTCCTCTTCGGGAATTTCCACAAGAAGCTTGATTTGGTTGTTTTCGAGTTGCTCAAGTACAGAATGCATATGGGTACCAAGCTAGTGGTTACGGTCCCATTTGCTACATTCTCGTTGGCCCCTAGTGGCAAGCCTTCTCCCGATATCCGCTCGGAATGGTGCACAAAAGCAGACAACCCCGCCATTTGCAACGCAGTAGCGGCGTCACTTGAGATATGCCGCCGATATCATTCACGTCGCAGCCGACCCAGCGGCTCGGTTCGAAAGACCGCTCTCCTGCGAGCGACCGGCGCCCACCGGCAACCGCGTCCGACAATTCTCCTTAGTGAGCCAAAGCGCCCCGCAGCAATATTGCGACGGTTGCGACGGCACCCTTGTCTTGGAGCGCCAAATCCCCTTAGCGCAGCTTTAGAAAGATGCTCTGCAGACGCTCGAACTCCTCGATCGAATTTTCGTCGGTGCGCTTGGCACAGGCAAATAGCTGGGCCGCAACCATCTTGAAGCCCACTCTTTCAAGTGCCTTCAGTG
>JAJYGZ010000249.1 GCA_021790495.1 Actinomycetes bacterium | reverse complement strand
CAGATCGTGATCGGCGCCGGGATATCGCTGATTCCGGTGAACTTGATCAAGCTCCTGGTGCTGTCCCAGGTGCTTCAGGGCCTTGTCACGCCGATCATTTTGATCTTCATCCTGGTACTCGCCAATCGACGCTCGGTGCTGGGCAGCGCTGCGAATGGACCGATCTTTCGTACCGTGGCTACCGTGGTGGTCGTGGCTGTTTCATCTCTTTCTCTGGTGCTGGTTGGCCAGAGCGTTCTGGGCTGGTTGCATGTCGGGGGATGATGGTGCCGGCACTGCACCGCTGCGCGTCGCGTTTTGCGTCTACCGAGGGAATCCTTACTCGGGCGGGCAGGGGGTCTACACCAAGTACTTGACCGAGGCGCTAAGCGACCTGGGCCACAAAGTTACCGTCTTTTCCGGGCCTCCCTACCCCGAACTTGACGACCGCGTAGCGTTGGTGCGGCTGGACTCGCTTGATCTCTACCGCGAGCGCGACCCCTTTCGGGTGCCTAAGCTTCGCGAGTTCAAGACCCGCTATGACGCGCTGGAGTTCGCGCTGATGTCCGCCGGGGCCTTTCCCGAGCCACGCGTATTCGGATATCGGGCGGCGCGAGCAATATCAGAGTCGCTTGAGGAGTTCGACGTCATCCACGACAACCAGTCATTGAACTGGTCGCTGCTCAAGATGGCGTATGAGGGGATGCCGCTGGTCGCCTCGATACACCATCCAATCACGGTGGACCGCTTGCTTGACTTTAAGGCCGCGCGAGGGATCAAGGCCAAGTTCGGGTCGTATCGCTGGTATGGATTTGTCAAGCACCAAACTGCGGTGGCGCGCCGAATCGATTTCGTGCTGACCGTATCGGAGACTTCGCGCCGAGACATGGCCAAGTCAATGGGCATCGATCCTGAGCGCGTTGCGGTTGTCCCAATCGGGGTCGACACCACGGTCTTTCGTCCCGACCCGTCCCGAGAACGCAAGGCTCACCGGATAGTAACCACCGCGAGCGCCGACGTGCCCCTCAAGGGTCTAATCCACTTGATCGAAGCTCTCGGCATCCTAAAAGGCTGCTACCACGACGTTTCATTGCGAATCATCGGTGCGAGGAGATCGGGCAGCGATGTGCAGCGCAGGGTCGCCGAACTCGGGCTGGGAGATCGGGTCGAGTTTTGTGGCAAGATTAGCCAAGAAGAGATTGTGGCGCTGTACGCCACCTCGCATGTGGCGTGTGTGCCGAGTCTCTACGAAGGGTTTTCCCTTCCTGCGATCGAGGCGATGGCCTGCGGGATACCGCTGGTGGCAACCGACGGGGGTGCATTGCCCGAGGTGGTCGGCGAGTCCGGCGAGGCGGGCCTGATCGCCAGATCCGGCGATCCGCATTCCTTGGCGGCGGCGATATCGGAGATCTTCGACAACGATGGTTTGGCACTGTCATTGTCGCATCACGCCCGGCTTCGCGTTTTGGCCCGCTACTCCTGGAAGAGCGCCGCGATCGGCACCGTTGCCACCTATCGGGCGGCGATCGAGGGCGCCCGTCGCCGCCCTGAACTCGACGAGGCGCCAGCTCCCAGTGTCGTTCTGGGAGCTGGCGCGGTGGAGCGCGGCGCCGAGGGGATGGCCCGGTGAATAGCTTCGACTTTGGGCGTTTTGGAGACCTTTCGGGCATGAGAGTTCTCGATCTCGGCGCAGGCGGCGGCCGTCACGCCATCGAGGCGGCAAGAATGGGGGCGAGTGTGGTGTGCGTCGAACTCGATGACGCCTCATTGGCGGCTATCGAACAAAATGCGCTGGACGCCGCGAACTTCTTGGCTCTTGAGCCGCGCCAGCTGGCGGATCGCATCGTGGTGGTTAAAGGCGATGCACGCGCCCTGCCATTTTGCGAGGGCAGCTTTGACTTGGTGATCGCCGCAGAGATTCTCGAGCACATCCAAGACGACGCCAGGGTCCTAGCCGAGATCCATCGCTGCTGCGCGCCGGGCGGGTTTTTGGGAGTCTCGGTGCCCCGCGCTTTCCCCGAAGCGCTCAACTGGCTCCTTTCGCTCGCGTACCACTCAGCCGCCGGCGGCCATATCCGCATCTATTCCAAGCGCGCCCTTTTCAAGCGACTGGCCGCGGGCGGCTTTGGCGGGATCACCCATCACTACGCCCATGGACTCCATTCGCCCTATTGGTGGCTCAAATGCCTATTCGGAGTGGATCGCGAGCCGACTGGGGTTGTGAAGAGATTCCATGGGCTTTTGGTCGCCCAATTGATGGGCAATTCGCCGCGCGCCGATCGAATCGAGCGTCTCGTGCAGCCCCTCATCGGCAAGTCTATCGTGGTATACGCGCGCCGCGAGGCGAGCGGTACACACGTTTTACCAGGTCAAGTCGGGCGAACCCGCGCCCCGGCTAGAATCGGGTGCTGAAATGCTCCAATCCCACGAGATAGCTGCCACGGCTGGATTCCTTGCGCGCTCACAACTTGCAAACGGTCTTATTCCTTGGTTCGAAGGCGGACCAATCGATCCGTGGAATCACCTCGAGGCAGCGATGGGGCTTGCGATCGGAGGCCGGGCGGACGAAGCCGTCGAGGCCTTGGGCGCCTTAGTCCGACTCCAAAACGCCGACGGCTCGTTCTGTCACTACTATCTCGCCAATGGGGTTAAAGAGCCCAATCGCGACACCAATGTCACCTCCTACATCGCGGTGGGATTATTGGGAGTGATGGCTTACGTAGGGGGATTTGAGTCCGAGGAGATCTTCGCCTCGGTTGTGGCCGCCTTGGACTATCTCGTCGCACTGCAGAGGAGCGACGGCTCGATTCCCATGATGTGCCGTGCGGATGGAACTCTCTACGAGAAGTCCCTCCTTGCGGGGTCGTGTTCGATCCTGAACTCCTTGGAGGCGGGACGAGTGCTCGCGGGCTTTTATGAGTGCGAGCGTCCGGAGTGGAAGATCGCCGAGCTTTCCTTGGCGGAATACCTCGGCGGTGCGCGTACCGGAGTGCTCGACAAGTCGGATTGGGCGATGGATTGGTACTACCCTGCGCTGTGCGGCCTCTCGCGCCACGAACCACACCGCGCTTCGCTTGCTTCGCTCGCCGAGAGTGCCGGGAGATTTTTTTCTCCCGAGTTCGGAGTGAGGTGCATCGCGTCGCGACCGTGGTACACCGCGGCGGAAACCGCCGAGGCCGCGATGGCTTTTTCGATGGCGCGAGTTCCTGAGGCGGCCCGCCAAGCGCTGGAAGCTACTAGGCGGTTCCGACGCGAGGACGGCTCCTACTACACCGGCCTGGTCGACCCGGGCAACGTCAGCTATCCTGGCGGCGAAGTTTCTACCTATACCGCCGCGGCGGTCGTCATCGCCAACGAAATCGCCACTGACGCCACGAGTTTTTCGCTCGCGGATCACTTCGCTCGACGACTTGCGGCGCAGCGGACTTCAACGGCCACCGGAGCGCAAAACGCGAAGTGATCCCTCTTGGGCGACCTCTTGGAATCCTCCCGGTCCAACGGCCTCGACGAAGATCTCCCACGGGGGTCGGCCTCCTTGGGCTGGATCCTCGAAGACGTCGTGTATCAAGAGGTAGCCACCGGGTGCAACCTTGGGAGCGAAGTTGCGATAGTCGCTCCAGGCGATCTCGCGCCCATGTCCGCCGTCGATGAATACCAGGCTTACCTGCTTGGGTAGGATCGCCGCCGCCCGAGCAGATGGGGCGACGACGGCTACTACGTGATCTTGGAGTCCAGAGATGTCCAAGGTGCGCCTAAAGCGATAGAGGGTGTCGAGCTTGCCGGTGACGGGATCGACCAGTTGGGGGTCATGATACGCCCAGCCTGGGCCGTTCTCTTCGGAGCCGTGATGATGGTCCACGGTCACCAAGGTAGCTCCGGAAATTGATGCGCCATAGGCCAAATAGATCGTGGACTTACCGCAGTAGGTGCCGATTTCGATTCCCAGCGAACTCGAAGTGTCCAACGCCTTTGCGGCCCAATAGGCGAGAGCCTCGCCTTCATTTCCGGGCATGAACCCCTTTACCGATCCGGCCAGGCGCTCAAGGCCCGCGGGAAGCTCCAGGCGTAATTTGGGAAGCGGTTCCCTATTCATTGCCTAAGGCTTGAATCGGAACCGACGCTGTTGCGGTGGTCTCGTTGAGTGGCGTATGCGCAGTCGTTTCGCCAGGAGGAGAGTCTGGCGGCGGCTCGGGGCTCGAGGCTTTGAGTTCAACCGGGAAGGTCAGTACGAAGGTGCTTCCCTCCCCGTAAATTGACGACACGGTGATCTTGCCCCCTACCGTGAGAGCGGCTTTGCGGGCTATGGAAAGGCCGAGGCCGGTACCTCCGCTCGCCCTGTCCCGAGCGTCGTTGGCGCGGTAAAGGCGGTCGAAGATCCGTTCGAGATGGCGTTCCTCGATTCCGATGCCCGTATCGGTTACCGAGATCGAGAATGCTTCGCGCCCTAACGACTTTCCGATGAGGGCGATGGTGTCTCCCGGGTTGACGTAACGGATCGCATTGGTTATCAGATTGTCGATGACGGTTTCCAGGAGCCGGCGATCTTGGTGAAGCGGAGTCGACTCGCAGCTGAACGAGAATTCCACTCCCTTGCGGCGCGTCTCGGGCCAAAATCGTTGAAATTCCGTGCGGCATAGCTCTTCGGAGTCGAACTTCGACTGCGAGGCGGTTGCGGTGAGTTCCAGGGTGTCCAGGGCCCTGAGGTCCTCGAGAAGGCGGTATATGCGGCGGGTCTCCGAAGTGATGAGCTCGGCGGCTTCGGCTCTTTGGGCCTCGTCGTCGATGGTGGAATCCGCCACCGCGATGGCTAGGCCGGTAACCGCGTTTATCGGCGTCGCGATCTCATGCACCAGATCGGAAAGGAATCTCCGCTGCTCTGAATCCGACTCCTCGAGCTTGGCGGCCATGTTGTCAAAGGCGGAGGCCAGTCGTTCGAACTCCGGAGGCAACGCGGTATCGAGCCTGGCGCTCAAGTCGCCCGATTCGATCTTGGAAGCCACCGCCGAGGCCTCTTCCACCGAACCTCCGACAAGCTTGGAGATGATACGCGTTACCCAGACTGCTCCCGAGAGAACCCCAAGCACTACGATCGCCGAGACCGCCGTGAGTTCCGCTGAAAGGGGTGTCGTATTGGGTGCGGGGGTGGAGACAGTCACCGCGATTGACCCGTCGGAACGCGTGAAGGATTCCCCGCCTGGAGCTGCTGGGGCCGCGGAGTTGCTATAGATGACCGTGGAACCCCGGACCACCTTTATCGAGACCCCTGGCGTCGCGTGCGCGATTGCCTCAAAGACGGAGTACGGTTGGCTATCCTCGGCAAGTTGGAGCACCGATCTGGATATCGATCTCGCCTCGGCGCGAAGCATTTGGGCTTCGCTCGCTCTCTCGATGCTATTTGCTGCCAAGAAGCTCCCGATTATGCCGAATGCTCCGGTGAGAAAGAGCACCGAAAGCACCCGAGATCTGATCGATTTGACGCCTTTTTTCATCGTCATTTTCCCAGACTACGGATCAAGGCGGTAACCGATTCCGCGCAGCGAAGTGATGTTGGCCGCGCTGCCGAGCTTTTTGCGCAACGAGGCAACGTGTACGTCGATGGTCTTTTCGGTGATAAATGTCGTTCCCCAGGCGGCGAGGAGAAGCGCTTCTCGGGTAAAGACTTTCCCCGGCGACGACGCCAACTTGAAGAGCAGATCGAATTCTCGCCGGGAAAGGTCCGCTTCGGTGGTGTCTACGAAGCAACGGCGCGAGTTGGGATCGATGACGAGGTGCTCGCCGATGCGAATTTCAGGCGATGCCTCGTCGGTCGCCAATCCCCCTTTGAATCTGCGCAGCTGAGCTCTGACTCGGGCCACGACCTCCGGGGCGGAAAAGGGCTTGGTGATGTAGTCGTCGGCGCCGATTTCAAGACCTGCAACTTTGGAGGACTCTTCACCCTTGGCGGTGAGCAGAATTAACGGGATGTCGGACTTTCGTCGCAATTCGCGCACCAGGCCGAATCCGTCCATGCCGGGCATCATCACGTCGATGAGGGCCAAGTCGACCTGGTGCTGGCCAAATAGCGAGAGGGCAGCTTGGGAATCGGGAGCTTCGATAACCCGAAAACCCTCCTTGCTCAAGTAACTGGTAAGAAGCCGCCGTAGCGCATACTCGTCGTCTACGACAAGTATTGTTCCGATCTCGTCCGCCATACTATCCCGCCCGTTTGTTTACCTGGAGATTCGGCCATGCTCAGGTGCCGCCCATCTCGATCTTCGCGACGGATCCGCCGACATCGCTCGGTGGCCCATCGTCGACTTTGTGAACGGCAGCGGTGAACTTCCGAACATCGGTCCGTTGTCGATGCTAGGCGAAACTTGGACACTATCGTTTTGGAAAGACGCCCGGCAATGATCTTAATTGTTACATTACCTTCCGCCCTTGGTGCTCGGGGGGGCCAAAGCGCCTTGAGCCGCCTCGGCGGTGTGGACGCGCACCATGCCGCCCCTCGGACTCGGAGTTCCAACTCTCCGGGTGGAGTGGTTGGCTCGGCGGTTCAGACGTTTTCTCGGAGCCTTTTGGCCAGGGCCAGATTGGCTTCGTATCGCTCGCTGATCTGGGCGAGTCGCTTGCCGGTCTCTGGGATCTTGACGGTGCCTAGGAACCCTCGGACTCTGTCGGCCCGCTCAGCCATGGTCGGAGAGTAAAGCGCCGACATCGCCTCGAGCATTCTGGGCGTCGCCGATTCAGGGTAGCGCTCGAGCATGGTCGGATAGTTGGCGACAACGAAATCGAACGCGGCCGCCTGACTCGAGGGTTCGCGAAGCAGCCGGGCAACCGTGTATGGCGCGTCCTGGCTCCGAATGCCATCCAGACAAAGTGCCAAAGTCCGCGATACCAGGCCGGGAAGTTCGAAGGATGCGAGCGCTCCCAAGAAGCGCTGCTCGTCGATTGGGCTTTCGGGGTGGCGGAATCGATCCAATACGAACGCGTAGTCCGCTTCGTCCGCGTTTGCCGCAACCGTGTGCAGAATGGCCGATGCCAAGGACGGCTCGAGGGAACCCTCCCTCGACATTTCGGCCCGGAATGCCTCTCTTGCGAACTCGATTATTTCGCGGTCGCGAACCAAAATACCCATTGTGGAGATAGCCAGCGCGCGCAGGACGCCGGTTGTCTCGGCTTCGCCAGCCTTCGGGGAAGTCCCAAGTGCGTCGAGAAGCGGAGTGAACAGTGCGGCGGCAGTTGCGGCGATCTCGTCTCGGCGGTCCTCGCCGCGGGCCTTGGCAGCGGCTTCTAGTCCTTGGGCGATTACGGCCCAACCCGCTTGCTCCAGATATACCCCTTGGGAGTACGCCTTGGCGATGGTGAGGAAGCTCGCCCAGGAGTCGCGTCCTGCGACTACCATCGCCCAGGTGTCGGCGATGAGGCCAAAGCGCTCCAATTCGTCGAGCGATTCGAACGAGTCAAGGATTTTAGTGAGTAGCTCAGGGGAGTAGCTGACGCGGTAGTAGCCGTGCCCATGCGCATTGACGATCGGAATCTCATAGCCCAGCTCTTGGATCACCGCCGAATCCTCGTCAAGGAGATATTGACTGACGTGGTCGTAGTTGCCGAGGTTGCGAATCGCGAGAGGGATAATCCACCTCTCTCCAATCGCGGAGTCCCCCGGGCGGTCGACCAAGAAGCTGAAAGGCTCTTGGCGCGCGATGACCATCTTTGAGGAACTCGAGACGCTCACCACCGGGAGGCCGCCTTGGAAGACCCAAGAATCCATGAGGGCCCTAACTGGTTCCCCGGTGGATTCTTCGAGAGAGTCCCAGAGGTCGGTAGTCTCAGCGTTGCCGAAGCGGTATTTGTTCAGGTAGTGGGAGATGCCGCGCCGATAGGCCTCGGTACCCAAGTGGCGCTCGAGCATTCGAAGTACGCTTCCGCCTTTTTCATAGGTAATGATGTCGAACATTCCCTGGCAGTCTGACGGGTGCGCTACCGGGTATTCGATCGGACGGGTTGAATGAAGCGAGTCCGTCGCCTGTGCTGTCGCTCGAAAAATGCCAAATGAGTTCCACTTTCTCCAGGCAGGCTCGAAGTGGTCGGTGGCAAGGGTTTCCATGTAGGTGGCGAACGCTTCGTTGAGCCAGAGCCCGTTCCACCACTTCATGGTCACCAGATCCCCGAACCACATGTGGGCGATCTCGTGCGATACCACATCGACGATCCGTTCGCGCTCAGGCTGGGAGGCGGACTCTTTGTCAACCAATAGGAGAGATTCGCGGAACGTGACGGCTCCGAGGTTTTCCATCGCGCCTGCGGCGAAGTCAGGTATCGCTATCAGATCCAATTTGGAGGCCGGATAGGGGATGTCAAAGAAGTCGCTGAAGAATTCCAGCGCGTGCGACCCCGCTTCCAGGGCAAAACCGGTGAGATGTTCCCAGCCCGGCCGGTGAATAATCCGCAGAGGAACTCCTCGAACCACCAGAGGTTCGGTCGCTACGAGAGGTCCGACAATGAACGCAACCAAGTAAGTAGACATCGGAATCGTCGGCTCGAAGCGAACGAGCTTTTTGCCGTTGCCGAGGTTCTCGCTGGAGATCTCCGCACCGTTGGAGATAGCGAGATGGTCGCTGGGTACTTCCAGTTCTACCTCGAAGACGGCCTTCATGTCAGGCTCGTCAAAGCAAGGGAATGCCCTTCTGGCATCCGTTGCCTCGAATTGGGTAGTGGCAATGAAGACGGTGTTGTTGTCATTGTCGAGGTAGCTACTTCGGTAGAACCCCGCCAAGTGCTGGTTCAACTTGCCCGCGAACTCCATGGTCAAACGTGCATGCCCCGGACCGGGTACCACCTCGGTCGTCAACACCGCCATCTCGTTTTCGGGATCGTAGGTTACGCTCGCCGCGAATTCAGATCCATCCCAGAACAAGCTTGCCAGGGAGATATCGATATCTACGCAGTTGATTCGGATTTCGGGGCATCGCTCAGACATGGTCAGGTCGATAACGACCCGGCCGGTGAAAGTTGCTGCTTGGATGTCGGGCTGGAGCGAGATGCGATAGCGCGAAGGTCGGACGGAGTCGATTAGGCGGTAGCTGAAGGTAGTCACCTGCCCTAACGTAGTTGATTTGCCAGCCAGATTCCGCCCGCTTGTTATTACGGAATTCGAAATGTCTCGATGACGCCGGCTGTCGCCACCCCGCTAGCTGGCGGGGGCATGGGTATTTCCGCCCAGCGTGGTCAAGACCAGAGCCATTTTGCCATAGGCTCTTTTCGCCGAGCGGTTTCGCCATGTTCGGTTGCGAATTCAAGGTTTCAAGGGAGACGAGTATGGCAATAGTCGGAGTCGGACACGCCATTGTAGACCTGTTTGTCGAGGCCGAAGCGGAGTTCCTCGCCGCTCTTGGCCTCGAGCCGGGCACCATGGTCTTGGCTGACCTCGAAGCCACCGCCGAGATGCTGGATCACCTAAGCGTAGTTCAGGCCACCTCGGGCGGATCCGCGGCCAATACCATGGTCGGAATCGCGTCATTAGGTTCAGAGGCGACTCTCATCGGGACCGTGGCCAAGGATGCTTTCGGCGAACGCTATGTCGCCGATCTTGGTGCCGCAGGCGTGCGCTTCGCGACACTCGGGGACGATGATGCCCCAGGCCAAACCGGGCACTGCGTCGTCATTGTTACCCCAGGCGGGCAGCGGACGATGCTTACCCACCTTGGCGCCTCGAGTGGCGTAGGGGGAGTGATTGATGCTCTAATTGCGGAGACCCAAGCGGAAATCGTCTATTTCGAGGGTTACGTGTTGGACTCTCCCGGCGCGGCGCAAGCTCTCGCCAAATTGATTGCGCTGGGTGATTCCTCGCGTCGCATAGCGCTTTCGCTCTCGGATCGCAACGTCGTCGAGCGCCGTCGCGACCAGATTTGGCAGATCCTAAAGAGCGGGGGCATCTCGATACTTCTCTGCAACGAGGCCGAGGCATGCGAGCTCACCGGCACCTCTCAAGCCGCCGATGCGGCGAGTCTGTTGTCCGCGGTGGTCGCCGAAGGCGCTATTACTCTAGGCGCCGATGGCGCGCTGGTCTTTGCAGGGAACCAGATCGAGTACGTCGCGGCACTTGAGTCAGCCGTGACAGATACCACCGGCGCCGGAGACCTCTTCGCCGCGGGGTATTTGGTTGCGACAGAGAAGGGCCGGAGCATTTACGAGCGAGGCTTGCTCGGATGCATCTGCGCGGCCGAGGTAGTTTCGCACTTTGGCGCTCGACCCGAGGTCAATCTGGCCGAGATGGCCAGATTGAAAGGCCTTTAATCCGAGCCGAATACCTGGTGGTAGATGGTCTCGAGGCGCGCGGTAGCTCCGAACGTCTCGTCCTTGGTGAAGAACATGTGGGCGCCCGCCGCCAAGGCCTGAGCCCCGACGGTGCCGGCGTCATAGCTAGAGAATGCCACCAGGAGCATCGTGGGATGGCGTGACCGCAGCACCTCCAAAGCCTTCAGGCCATCTAAAGTTGGCATTCTTACGTCGGTCAAGCAGATCGCGGGAGCTTCGGCGTCGCAAAGGGCGATGAGTTCTGTGCCGTCTCGGGCAACTCCAACCAGGGATAAGCCCCTGACACCTTCGATCATGGCGGCCAGAGCCTCGCGGTATTCAAGGGAGTCGTCTGCGACCACAACCCGTATCATCATTGCAACCTTTGCTTCACCTGGGAGGAGCCACCCAAGTATTGCACCACTTGTTTAGCTGGCGGTGATATTAGTGCTTCCGGTACCATGGTTGATTTGCACTACCAAGAGGCCTGAAGCGTCCTTTCGCAGGTGCGACCACGACGATTTTCGTTGGGCCGAGCGAGGCCAATCGGGTCGCAGTCCCAGTTCAGGCGGCATGTTGCCGCTAGTGCTTTGTGTGAAGGCCGGATTTCGCGGGCGAATCCATCGGATATCGCGGTCAAGCCGAGCACTGGATGCGTCGAGAATTAACCGAAGAATTATTTGCTTTTCGGGTGTTGCTTGCGAATGCCGGTGCTTCGCGTCGGTTTGAAATGATGGATCCACTAATGATTGATAAGGCGTTGTGCTTCGAAATTTGGGGCGGAAAATGCCAGGAGAAGGTGGTATATCCCTCATTCGAGTGCCAGTTGGGGCATGCGGCCGCGGCGCGGTCTCGACGCTTGGCTCTCGGGCCGATGGTCTGGATTGCTGGCCCCGGCAGTGCCTTCGGGGGTCGAGATTTCGGCGAGCGCTGCCAAGATGCTCCCGAGGACTTTTTGTGGCGCAATCACCAAGACGGTGCTTTTGAAGACGCATTCATTCGCGAAGTCGCCTTCTTGGCGGATCTTGCCTTGGAGCGTTTCGGTGACTGTCTCGCGCGCGGCGTAATACCGAGGCGGTCACTTGATCTTACGCCCACAGAAATGGTCGAGTTGTTCTTGGTCGCACCGGCCTTCGCGTGGATCTCTGGCTTTTCCTGCAATCGGGTGCCCGACCAACTGTGGAGCTCCTTGGATATCGGCTCCCAGAGGTTCGTGACGGGTCCAGTCCCTGATTCTGTTCACCGGGCGAATCTGGACAAGTTGGCGGCTTTGGAGGGGAACCCGGACTTTCACCTAAGTATCTTGGTCGAAATGGGCCTTCGCGATCGCGCAAATGCCGCGATTCACCAGCCGCTCTAAGGGCTCGTGCGCCCAAGGGGTCCGATTTCGGTGCGACTGGATCGAGTGAGTCGGATCGCGGATCCCAGCCTCGATCGGCGTGGATGATCAAATGGGAAGATCCGCGCTCTCGGCGGGACGAGCGCCGCCCAGATACGGAATTGAAACGTCGAAGCTGACCCAGGCGCTCGATTCATGAGCGTAACCCTCCCCATCGGATATCGATGAGAACGTGGCTTCGGCCGAATCGCTTTCGGGTACGTCTATGAGGCGAAATAGAGCATGAGACTGATAAATTACCTTGAACGATGCACCGTGGTCGTTCGACGCTTTGGCCCGGATGGCGAATCTTCCTCCGACGGCCTCTATCGAATCGATCAAGAGCGGGATCCCGAGGTGTCCGCTCTGGCGATGGCGCCGCCGCGATAGACCCCGCATGTCTTCCGAAAGGTTCCGGATCTGATCGAGATCCTCATTGGAGGTCGCGTTGCTGCAAGCAACTCGAAACCCTTGCGGATTCGCCTCAAGAATCAGCTGGATCGGCCCAGCGGGCGCCCGCTTGACGGCATTGGTGGTGAATTCCTGGACGCAGCGAAACGCGAGGAGAATCGAAGGTTCGGAATGGATGTCGGTTTCTCTCAGTCCGTCGAGGCTAACTCGCGAGACTATGAACGGCTCTAGACCTAGCTGAATCGACGCCAAGTGCTCAGCCAGCGCCTCGGCCAAGTTGCCTCGCACCAGGCCCGGAGGATAGATACTCGTTATCATGTTGCGCATCCAGGCCGACGCCATGTCGATCAAGGCGATGGCGGGAGCTACCGCTTCTGCGCTGGCTTCATTCGAATTGCTGAGCTGGAGCCGGATCTTGGCGGCGGCGAGAAGCTGGAGGGGATTGTCGTGCACCGCCTCGGCGATTTCGCGACGCTCGTTCAGCTGGGCTTCGAGCGAAGCCGCGCGGCGCCTGGTGTCGGTCTCGCGCAGAATCCCCAGGCGCATCGCATCGATGGACTTGGAGAGAGAGGAGATCTCTCTGACGCCGTCGATGGTTACCTTGTGGTCGAGATCGCCGCCCGAAACGAAGGTGGCGGAGGACTCGAGACGCCGCATGGGACGGATTAGCAAGAGCCAAAAGATGATTCCGATTAACGTGATGATCGCGACCGAGAGGATGCCGCTGGTGAGTACCGCCGTTCTGAGTCGTACCAGCGCCGAGGTCTGAACGTTGCGCGCCGATTCGTCGGTCGCGATGGTCGAGTGAGTCAAGAGGTCGATTTGACCCCTTAGTTGGTCGAATTGCGCGCGGTCGGAATTAAGGCTTGCCAAGACCGCGGATTTGAGGCCGGTTTCGCCGAGCGAGGGTACGATTTCATGCAGTGTCGCTGCCAGCTCCCATGCCCGTCCGGCGGCCTCCACGTCGTTGAGTTGAGCAGTTAGCTTGGGGTATGGAGCGAGCGCGGCATGGAGGATGCTGTACTGCTTCAAGACGTCGGAGGTTCCTTGAAGGTATGGCGCGAGGAAGGTGGAGTCGCCGGTGAGAACGTAGCCTCGAAGACCAGTCTCCACGTCAAGGTATCCGATCAGGAGTTGGCTTTCGCTTAGTTCTGCTGGATGGAAGTTGTGGACTACCGCGGCGGCGTTGGCGGCGTCGTTTGAGACGACGATCGCCACCCCAACCGTTCGCATCACGGAAAAGACCAGGATTACGAAGCCAGCGACCACAAAAACCGGTACGAGAGGCACCTGGCCGA
>JAJYGZ010000191.1 GCA_021790495.1 Actinomycetes bacterium | reverse complement strand
ATCTCCCGCTATGACGGCGGGATACTACCTTGACGAAGCCGCCACCAAAGAGGCATTCAAATACGGGTGGTTTCATTCCGGCGATAGCTGCGTCTATGACGAAGCGGGTCTGCGAATAATGGTCGATCGCTACAAGGACATCGTGAAATCCGGTGGAGAAAACGTCTCGACGATTCGGGTGGAGTCGGTATTGCACCAGTTCCCAGGGATCGCCAAGGCCGCTGTCATCGGCGTTGCCGATGAACGCTGGGGGGAGGCGGTCACCGCCATCGTGGTGCCAAAAGAACCCGGCGTACTCAACGAGGCTGAGATTTTGGCCTTTTGCCGCACCCGCCTGGCGGGATTCGAGACTCCCAAGTCGGTGGTCTTTGTCGAGTCGCTGCCAGAGACCGTGGGCGGCAAGGTGCTGAAGTACAAACTCCGCCAGCAGTACAACTAAATGGTTTCCCCCCAGCTCTAATCCAGCTACTGGCTTAGAGCTGGGGGCACCGAGCCGTTATACGTCGCCCGGGCCAAAAAAGGTGAGACCAAGCAGATCGCCCATTGAACGTGACCGGGAAATGATCGGTTTAGGGCCTTGGCTAGGGGTGCAGTCGGGCGATAAGTTCTATCTCCACCGCTATGTCAAAAGGCAGCTCGGCGACCCCAATCGCACTTCGCGCGTGCTTGCCGGCATCCCCAAAGATCTCGACGAACAAATCCGAACATCCGTCTATCACTGCGGGAGTTTGGTTGAAGCCCGGAGCCACGTTGACCATTCCAAACACCTTGACGATTCGCTTGATCTTGTCCAGGTCGCCGAGTTCGGCTTGCAACGTCGCCAGAATTGAAAGAGCCGTTATTCTGGCCGCCGCTCTGCCTTGATCCAAGTCGAGATCGCGCCCGAGCTTGCCGGTAATTGCTTGGCCGCCGGCGATCGGGCCGTGCCCGCTGACGTAGATTACTCCAGCATCGATGGTGCACCCCAAGTAGTTAGCCGCAGGCATAAAGGGTGCGGGTAAAACGATGCCAAGAGACTCAAGACGTTGGGCGATCATGCCAAATGCTATCGCTTCATCCGGGCGTACAAAGAGAGTCGATCGAATTTATCCCGAGTATTTCGTGCCGGATTTAACACAGTGTTATTTCAAAACCCTGGATGTGGTGCCGAAGAATTTTCATGAGCACGAGTCGCGCTCATTCTTCGTTGCATCGGTTGACGTGAGAAGCCGAGCTGACTTGGGCGATCCGGTTCAGGGCCAGCATGTAGGGCCGGAGCGCAGTCCGTCTTTGGCACCGACAAGGCACAAAAATGGGCGATGAGCCATCGACACCCGCTGGTTCGAGGCGCACATCCTGCTCCAAGTTGGTCGAAGGATTCAGTGGCGGCGAGTAGGAATAGTTCTGGCGGCCCAGCCACTTAGCACTCGATCCCCCATTCCCGCGACTTTACACGCTGGAACGGCGGGTGAAAAGAGATAGCCCTGGCCATATTGGCAACCATAGCGGCGCAGAAGAGCAAGCTGAGCAGGCGTCTCGATTCCCTCGGCGAGCACCCCCATATCGAGCGTGCGACAAAGCGAGATGATGCCCTCGAGCAAGCGTCCCGCGAATACGCTTCGATGTGAGGAGCTCACGAAGCTGCGGTCGATCTTGATGACGCTAGGGCGCAGCATGGCAAGATACGAGAGCGAGGAGTAGCCGGTGCCAAAGTCGTCGAGGGCTACTGGGGTCCCGAGATGCTGGAGATGCTCGATGGTTGTGATCGCCGATTCGATATCAGATAGAGCGATGCTCTCGGTGATTTCCAATATCAGGCGCTCCGGCGCGAGATGGCTCGAGGCAAGCACGCCCTCGATCGTTGACACCAGGTTGGGGTCATGGAACTGGCGGGCCGAGAGGTTGACCGCGATGTACGGGGCCACGGTACCGCTGTCTGGCCTCTCCCAAGTCGCCGCTTGCGCGACTGCTTCGGCGAGTGCGAAGTCGCCGAGTGCCACAATAAGGTCGCTCTGTTCAGCGAGAGGGATAAACACATCGGGCGGTACCAGTCCTCTCTCGGGATGGGCCCAGCGCATCAGGGATTCGTAGCCCACAACTTCGCTGTTGGCCAGGTCCACGATCGGCTGATAGTGCATGGAGATCTCGCCGTGTTCGAGCGCGTGGGAGAGGTCCTGGACAAGCTTGAAGCTGTTGGTGGTGCGAGTTCGCATCTCTGGCTGGAACAACACGGTGCGGCCCGTACCTTCGCTCTTGGCTTTGTAGAGCGCGGTATCGACATCCTGAATTAGCTCGGACCAGCTGACAACTCCCGCGGGATCATACACCGCCACCCCAATGCTGGCGCCTTGCTTCACATTGGTTCCCGCTATATGGAAAGGTGCGGAGAAGGCGCCTAGCAGGCGCTCGGCAAGCTGCATGGCCTCGTTGGGATGGGTGAGTCCCTCGGCCAGGTAGATGAAGGAGTCGCCTGCGAAGCGGGCGAGAGTGTCCGAGGGGCGGGTCACTTTTTCGAGGCGGCGTGCCAAAGCTATCAGCAGCTGATCGCCGACTTGATGCCCCAGGGTCTCGTTGACGGCCTTGAAGTCGTCGGGGTCCAAGAGCAGCAGAGCGCTCTGGGTCCCCTGGCGGACGGCGCGCTCGTGTGCGCGCGAGAGGCGGTCTTCAAAGAGCGCCCGGTTGGGAAGCCCGGTGAGGGAGTCGTGCAGCGCCTGATGGGAAAGCTGCGCGGCGAGGGTCCTTTCTTCGGTAATGTCCTGGATCGAGGCGATCGCG
>JAJYGZ010000209.1 GCA_021790495.1 Actinomycetes bacterium | reverse complement strand
CGATCTATTGGCCGAGCTGAGAAGCTATAGCGACCGAGTTGACTGACATCAACTGACTAAGAAGCTCGAGGGGATCCGCTCGGGTCCGGCGCGCGTCGGCCTGGATTTACCTTCAAGCCTCTAGCCGAGGTGTTGTCGGCACACGACACCGGATGCGCAGTTGCGTTGGCGAGTCGCAACATCAAGATCAGTGCCCGTCTTTTACTGCTTTACAGGAGCCCTTGAGCCTCATCGTAAAGCTCCTGGAGGCGCGTTTGGAGTTCCCCGGTGAGACTCTTGATCTTGGAGCGCGCGATACGCGATCCGCTGCCCGACGCTTGCACCGCGGTGAGAATCGGGTCGCCAACAAGCATGACACAGCGCGAGGGGCGCGGAAACTTGGTTCCCTTACCCATGGCAAGTTCGCTGCCTGCTATTCCCACCGGAATGATTGGGACACCGGCCTTTAGCGCGATGTAGGCAGCGCCATCGAGAACCTCTTCGATCATCGGCCCCTGCTTGCGGGTTCCTTCGGGAAATAGCACCAAGGGCTGTCCGGCTCCCAAGATCGCCACGCAGGTATCCACTGCTTGGCGATCCGCTATATCTCGATTGACCGGAATTCCGCCGATGGCATTGAGCAGGCGCCCAATCGGGCGCGCCTTCCAAAGAGAGTCTTTGCCCATGAACCGCAGCGGCGTGCGGGTCAGGGATCCCATTAGGACGGAATCGATATTGGAACGATGCGTTGGAGCGATGATATAGGGCGGCGACGGAATCTTGTCTAGACCGCGCACGTCAACCTTGAAATAGCGGCGATTGATTACCCGCGCCAAACTGAGCAGCAAGACATAGATGCCGTGGTCAACCCTGCTAGGAACAAGCGCGATCTGCTCGCCCCCTACTTCGATACGCCCGTTATCCAATTTTTCGTCCCCGCTCAGTCTCACCCACCGCACCTCGAATCGTCGTCGATAAGAATAAACCGCCCGCAACTTTGCCTAGGCTCCGGATAATATCGGCGACCTCTCGCGTCATGGCTGTAGCCGAGAAATCGACTACCCGGGGATACTCAGGTAGTAGAGGCCCTGCATCTCCGAGACGAGTTCGGCGATGTTGCGATCGGAAGTATCGATGACAAACGCTCCGTCCGCCATCGCGAGGGGATCGGCCGCGCGATTCGAATCCCGCCAGTCGCGCTCGATTAGCTCTGCGCGAGGCGTCTCACCCCTGCGATTACCGCGAACTTCGTCGTCCGCTTTGAGAAAGATCTTTAGCTTGGCCCGAGGTAGGACTACGTTTCCGATATCGCGCCCTTCAGCAACGGCGCCTCCGTGCGTTTTGACAAAGTCTCGTTGCCAATCAACCAGTACCCGGCGAACCCGCTCTAGTGTCGCGACGCGCGAGGCACCGTCGGAGATGGCGGGATGGCGGATTTCGCCGGTGACATCGGATCCGTCTAGCATGACTGATTCGCCCTCGAGGCGCACGGTGTGGCGGGAGAATGCGTCGACGATGGCGTCGCCGTCGGCCAAGTCAACCATCTCGCTGATGGCGATCATGGCGGCCACCCGGTAGGTGGCCCCAGTGTCGAGATGCGCCAGTCCAAGACGCTCGCCGAGCATCCGGGACAAGGTTGACTTTCCCGTTCCAGCCTGTCCGTCAATGGCGACTGAACGCTCTTCCCAATCAATCTCGGCCACAATTAGAAGTTATCCGCTTTGAGTCGCGTCCGACTCGATATTGCAAAAGCCGCCCCATTCTCCACGAACACGGTGGAAATTGCGCCTTTTCACGGCGAATTCAAAGCTTCCGTGGCCCTTTTGCGCAGCAAACGAGCTAAAACTAGTGATGTGGCAAAAACAAGATTTCCTAAAGACAGGGGCCTGACGGCGCGAATGGGGCTGACGGTTTTTCTGCTCGGCTTGACGTACGTCGCCTTTGTGGCTGTACTTCTCGCGGTGCAAGTGGCCGCGTCGATCGTTCTCGTAATAGCAGGTGGACTGCTATTCGTTCAATACTTTTATTCCGACAAGATCGCCCTCATGTCGATGCGAGGTCGCATCGTAACGCGTGAGCAAGCCCCGGAGCTACACGCCATCGTGGATCGGCTCTGCGCAATGGCCAATATGCCCAAGCCCAAGGTTGCCATATCCGATCTGGACATTCCCAACGCATTTGCGACGGGGCGCAACCCGTCAAACGCGGTAGTGTGTGCGACGAACGGCCTTTTGCGCCGCCTTGAAGAGCCGGAGGTCGAGGCGGTTCTCGCCCATGAACTCAGCCATGTCGCCCATCGCGACGTGCTGGTAATGACGATCGCCTCATTCATTGGCATGGTCGCCGGATTTCTTACCCGGATAGAGATGTGGACCGGCGGCGGGATTGGCGGGGGCAGAGACCGCAACGGGGGAAACCAGGCGAATGTGGGATTGATCATTCTTTTGGTTTCAATTGTGGTTTACGCGATCAGTTTTCTCATCACGAGCGCTCTTTCTCGCTATCGTGAACTTTCTGCGGATCGATCCGGCGCGATACTGATTGGCCGACCCTCGGTACTGAAGTCGGCGCTGATCAAGATCACTGGCGAGATCGGGAGAATTCCAACCCGCGATCTGCGCTCGTCACAAGCCTTCAATGCCTTCTTTTTCGCTCCTGCCATCGCCAAGGGAAGCGTATCTGGCCTGTTTTCCACCCATCCAAGCCTGGAAAAGCGGATCGCCCAGCTCGATCAACTCGAGCGCGACCTCATGAACTAACTTGGGCAGTGGTGCC
>JAJYGZ010000128.1 GCA_021790495.1 Actinomycetes bacterium | reverse complement strand
TGTCGAGCAGAATGACGATTTCGGCGCCATGTATGAAGTTTTGACCCGCCGCTTGTCACGGCTCGTCACCGAGCAAGACGAGATAGTCGATGACCAGGGGCGCTTGGCGAAATTCTCTTACCCGCCGTCGCTGATCGTGGTGGATGGCGGCAAAGGGCAGTTGTCGATGGCGCACAAGGCTCTGGTCGAAGCGGGGTTGGACCAAGAGATTCCAGTCGTGTCGCTGGCAAAGAAATTCGAGGAGGTTTATCTGGTGGGTAGGGACGAACCGGTTAGGATTCCCCGCACCTCCGAATCGCTCTATCTTCTCCAGCAAATCCGTGACGAGGCGCATCGCTTCGCGATAACCTATCACCGAAATCTGCGCGATAAGGCGATGACCCATTCGATACTGGACGATGTCCAAGGCCTCGGACCAATTCGGAAGAAGAGATTGCTTAGCCACTACGGCTCACTTAAGAAGATCCGGCTGGCATCGCGCGAGGAGCTGAGTGAGCTTTCCTGGCTCCCGAGCGAAGTGGGGGCTTCGATCTACGACGTCCTGCACTCAAACGCCCGCGAAGCTTCAAGAGCGGCCGAGTGACTACAGCCAGCGAGCTTCGATGAAGCTTTTGCGTAGCAACGCTTCGCGAGATGAAAGGAGATATTCGACGTGGACGAGTCTGACAATTACCTCGACGATGAGTTCAAGGCCATCGCCGCTGAACTCTGGAGCCACAATGCGACGTGGTGGCAGGATGGTTTCACCGAGGGTGCCGATCCGGAGTACACCGAGCAGATTTTGCCGATCCTCGCCGACCTCGCGGCATCCGGGACCCGCATCCTGGAGATCGGAAGCGGCGAGGGGCAGGTGCTGCGCTATTTGGAAGGTCGCCGATCCCGAGAACGGCTGGTGGGAATTGACCCGACGCCAGAACAGATCGAGCGGGCAGTGGCACGCGGGGGTCCGCAATTTTACTTGCGGTCCGGAGCCGACAATCTTCCGTTTCCCGACGCGAGCTTCGATACCGTTATTGCCTGCTTGGTGTTTGAGCACATCGATGACCTCGAAGCTGCCCTAGCAGAAGTGTCCCGAGTCCTGATGGATGGGGGAAGGTTTCATTTTCTCCTCAACCACCCCCTCTTTCAAACCCCCGATTCAGGCTGGATCGACGATCAAGTCTTCGAAGAGCAATATTGGCGAATTGGACGATATCTGCAAGAGCGCCACACCGTGGAGGAGGTGGAAAAAGACGTCTTCATACCTTTTGTACACCGGCCGCTGTCGAAGTATCTGAATTGTGCGCGCGGCGCCTCGCTAAGACTCGAGACCATGCTCGAGCCCGCTCCTCCGCCGGGTTTCTTGGATCTTGCGCCGGAGTACTACCAGGCAAGATTCGTACCCCGACTCCTTGTTTTGGAGTTCAGCCGCGAGCCGCGCTCTAAGGATGAGGTCCAAGCGGAAAGGGCAACGCCTCAGACACCTTAGGATGGTACGACAGTGACGGACTACCTTTTCATCACCGGGATGTCGGGCGCGGGCCGTTCGTCGGCCGCCGCCGCCCTCGAAGACCTCGGCTGGTTCGTTATCGACAACATGCCGGTCGCCCTAATTCCTAAGGTAGCCGACCTGGCGGATATGAACAAAGATGCGGATCGGGTGGCGTTCGTAATCGGGCGCTTTGGAACCGAGACTCCCGATGACGTCGCCACGGAGATCGAGGCGTTGCGCTCGATCTCGACTTCGGCCCGAGTTCTCTTCCTTGAGGCAACCGATGAAGCGCTCATTTCGCGCTTTGAAAGCACCAGGCGGCGCCACCCCCTGCTAGATGAAGCAGTCGGGGACGCAATCGCACGCGAACGCTCCATGCTGCGGGTGTTGAGGGATTTAGCCGATGTTATTGTGGACACATCCTCGCTCAATATCCACGAGTTTCGGCGCCGACTCAGCGAGCTCTTCGCGGCTTCGGCCGCCAATGACAAGCTCATTGTGACCGTGGTTTCGTTTGGCTTTAGCTATGGAGCTCCCCGTGACGTGGATCTCCTCTTCGACTGCCGCTTCCTTCCCAATCCGCATTGGATCCCAGAACTTCGGAGTCATACCGGACTCGAAGCTCCGGTCCGCGAATACGTGATGGCCCAAGACGACACCCGACTGTTCATCCAGAAACTCACGGACCTCTTCGATTTTCTGGTTCCCGCCTACGAGCATGAAGGTAAGTCGTATCTGACGGTCGCTGTGGGCTGTACCGGCGGCAAACATCGATCGGTGGTCTTGGCCGAAGAGCTTTCCAAGTACTTCGCCGAGAAAGGTCTTGAGCCGCGAACCATGCATCGAGACGTGGCGAGATGAGCAATCTCGCCGAACTGGCTCCTCGTTTTTCGGCATCGGATTCGCGGGTGGTTTCGATTGGCGGCGGTCATGGCCTGGCGGCGACTCTCGAGTCTTTGCGCGTCCTCGGACATTTTCCGATTGGCGTCGTCTCGGTAGCCGACGACGGGGGATCTTCGGGCCGCCTTCGCGAGACCTTCGGGCAGATTCCACCCGGAGATTTGCGGCGCTGCCTCTCGGCGCTGCTTCCCAGTACCTCGCCGTGGAAAGATCTGCTGGAATTCCGCTTCGGGGATGGGGAGCTGAAGGGTCACGCCTTGGGTAACCTGGTCTTTGCCGGCCTCAACTCCCTCTTGGACGATCCCCTCATTGCTGCGGTGCGCCTCGCCTCCCTGGTGGGATGCGAGGGGATGGTATTTCCTTCCAGTCTGGATCCCGTGACCTTGA
>JAJYGZ010000285.1 GCA_021790495.1 Actinomycetes bacterium | reverse complement strand
GCCCAGGGAGTCCCTAAGAATCAACGCGCTCAGCTCGGCGCTGGTAATTCCTCCACTAAGAAGTCCAGAACTAGTTATGACCAGTGTCTCTCCAACGCTCGGAAGCCCACCGAAGACCTCGAAAGCGTGGACTCCCTCGGGCGAAAGGCCTACGACATCGTCTTCAGATTCGCGACGAGGTACTCCCGTCGAGTCCTTCGCCGATACGATCGTGGCACGTACAAACGGAGTCTCGGAACGCAGGAGATCGGCCATAACATGGTAGATCTCGTTCATCTCGGGTTCGATGAGAATCTTGAGCGTTCCACCGCAAGTTAATCCGACCGCAAAAGCTTCGTCGTCGGAGTAGCCGAAGATTCTCACCGTAGGACAAGCTTCCGCGACCACATCCGCCGCTAGCTGCATCGTCTTGCCACCTTCGGTCACAAGTTCCGTCACGCCCATCAACGCGAGCGACTCAGCGACTACTGCGCCTTCAACACAGCCCCCCGAAACCGAACCTGAAACCTCTCCAAGCTCGTTGATCGCCATCGTGGCGCCAGGATCGCGCGGACTCGACCCCTCGGTACCGACCACCCGAGCGACAACCGCGCGCTTTCCTTGGGCTTCCCACCTGAAAAGATCTTTCAATACATCGAGCATTGGGCAGCCGACCTTTCTATTTCGAATCAAGGCGAAATGAGGGCTTTAACCATCTCGTTACCCCCACAGTATCACCCGAACAATTGCGCCATATTGACGACACATATCACGACAAGTCCAGTACTCGCGCCAAATGGCGAAGCGCGTCCAATGAATGTCCTTCCACAAAAACATCTATAAATGGAAGCGCCGCGGCCATTCCGCGGGCCAACGGTGCGTAACCCACGTGAGATTTAAGTGGGTTGACCCAGATTATTTTGCGCGCCACCCTCGAAAGACGCTGCATCTCCCTAGCGAGAACTTCGGGTTCGCCCCGATCCCACCCGTCGGACAATATAACGACGTTCGCACCCCTCGCCATTCCGCGTACTCCAAATGTCTCGTTAAAATTCGCCAACGTCTCCCCAAGACGGGTGCCACCCGAGAAGTCGACAACGCGCGCGGCGACATCTATGAGCGCCTGATCGGGGTCGCGCCACGTCAACTCCCTGGTGACTCGAGTCAGGCGGGTGCCAAAGGTAAATACCTCCACCTTGTTACGAGCAACAACCGAAGCATGCGCAAAGCGCAGCAGCGCTTTGGCATATGGATCCATCGAACCCGAGATGTCGAGCAAGAATACGACGCGTCGGAATTGAGAGCCTTGTTTTCTGTATTCGCGCTCTATTGGTTCGCCGTAGCGTTCTATCGCCTTGGCAATGGTTCGGCGCATATCGAACAGCTCACTTTTATTGCTCGGCACTCTTCGTCGAGAGCGCTTGCGCGACCCTGAAAGCCTCATCAAGTCGATCAGTTGGTAGAGTTGTTCCAACTCAACCCTGGTGCATTTGGAAAAGTCCTTTTCGGTGAGTACCTCTTGGGCGGAAAAGCGCAACACGGTGTGATTGTCTTCTTCGTCGGAGCTGTCGTCGTCGGCGTTGTCGGACTCATCCTGGGGGGAATCGACATAAAGCGTCTCGGAAATCGCCGGGGGATCTTGGTGTTGAAATTCGTTGCTCGGAAGTGCGTCGAAGAATGCTCCAAACGCCCTTTCAAATCGAGGCGTCTCCTCCACCCGCTTTACCAGGTTGGCTTTGGCAACGTCGTGCACCAAAGTTCGCGAACCCATACCCACTAAGCCCAAGGAGCGAAGAAACGATGCCAGCGAGTCCGGGTCGGAATTAACTCCATAGGCTCTCAGATATTCTCCGAAAGCCGCGACCATCTCATAGCTATCCAAGTTCGTCGTTCCGCATTCAGGCTCAGCGAGAGCGATTGACCGCAAGGCGAACGAGTTCCGACACGTCCTGGGATCGGGCCTTCTCGGAGTCTTCGCGGTACTTGAGGACTGACGCGAGACTTTGGCGGAAAAGACTGGGGGTCACTTCGGTAGCTCCGAGAGCGATCAAGGAACGGACCCAGTCGATCGACTCCGCGACGCCTGGAGGTTTGAAAAGTCCTAGCGTTCTCAACTCCGATGACAACAACGCCACTTGCTTTGCTAGCAAACTTGACACACCGGGGACCCGAGTTTGAATAATCCTTACTTCGGTATCGAAATCCGGATGATCGACCCAGTGATACAGACAACGCCGTTTCAGCGCGTCGTGGAGATCCCGGGTGCGATTCGAAGTGATCAACACCACCGGAGGAACCGACGAAACGATAGTTCCGAGTTCGGGTATGGTCGCAGCGTAGTCCGAGAGCGCCTCGAGCAAAAAAGCCTCGAACTCGTCGTCAGCTCGATCGAGCTCATCGATCAAAAGCACTGCTGGGAGAAGTTCCCCATTGACGCTGGGGAGCTTATCGCCCGCTCCAAGAGGATCCAGCGCGCGAAGCAACGGCCGACGAACCAGAAACCGGTCGCTATAGAGCTCGTCCTCGATACTGTTGTCGAGTTTGTCACCCGCGGACTCTCTGATCAGCTCGGCGGCGCGCAAATGCAAAAGCTGTCCTGAGTAGTTCCACTCGTAAAGAGCCTGAGAAGCGTCGATCCCTTCGTAACACTGCAAGCGGATCAAGGGCGACCCGAGAAGCTTGGCGAGGCTCTTGGCGACGGCGGTCTTGCCGACACCCGCCTCGCCTTCGAGCAAAAGAGGCCGCCTCAACGCCAACGCCAAGAAGATCGAGGTCGCCAAAGCCTCGGA
>JAJYGZ010000002.1 GCA_021790495.1 Actinomycetes bacterium | reverse complement strand
GCGCTGCTCGGGTTGCGACGCCGCTATCCCGCCGCGGTGATGGCCGCGCTTGTGGCGGCGACCATCGCCGAGCACGCTCTAGCCCCGGGAGGCGCACGGAGCATATTTCCGCTGCTGCTCTTTGTCGCGATCGGTTCGTATGCCGCGATGCGCCCTTGGCGCAAGGTGGTGGAGATGGCCGCCGCGGTCATCACCTTGATGGTCCTATCGGCATTTATCCGCGGCGAGAGCTCCGGGCCCTATGGCCTCTATAGCTTTTTAGGAGCGGTAACCTTTGTGGTCCCAATTAGTTCCTTTGGCCTTTGGATTGGCACCAACCGTGCCTATGTCAAAGAACTGCAGGAGCGCTCGGTGCGCCTTGAGCGCGAGCGCGAGCTGCTCGCGGCCCGCGCGGTAACAGACGAACGAGTGAGAATAGCCCGCGACTTGCACGACGTGGTGGCGCATTCGGTCTCACTGATGATCGTCCAGGCTGGGGCGATACGAGAGTCGCTGCCGCGCGACTCGGCGTTGCGCGCTCCGCTCGATGTTTTGGCCGACACCGGCCGCGAAGCCATGGAGGAGATGCGTCGCATGCTCGGGGTGCTCCGCCAGGACGATCTTTTGTCCTCTCCCCTTGCTCCTTCTCCAGGCATTCGCGAGATAGCAGGGCTGGTGGCACGGGCGAACGAGGCGGGATTCGAGATCGCCTATCGGGTAGTTGGGACCGCGGTGACTCTATCCGAAGCCCTAGAGACCTGTCTCTATCGCGTCGCCCAAGAGGCGCTCACCAACGTAGTCAAGCACACTCGCGGAGCGAGCGGATTCGTCGAACTCGGCTTTGGCGACGGCGTCGTCCGCCTCGTGGTGGAAGATCGCGCCCAAGAGTCGCCCTCTGAGTCCGAGCCAGGCCATGGCATCGCGGGGATGCGCGAGCGGGTGGCGCTCTTTGGCGGAACGCTGCTGGCACAAGCGATAGCGCCAGGCGCCTTTCGAGTCGAGGCGACGCTTCCCCTCGTTGGCGCTGGAGCGACGCTGTGATCAAAGTGGTGATAGCCGACGACCAGCCCCTGGTGCGCTCTGGCTTCAAGATGATCCTCGAGGCCCAAGGTGACATCGCCGTAGTGGCAGAAGCTGGCGATGGTCTAGCGGCAGTGGCGGTGTGCGAGGCTTATAAGCCCGACGTTGTGCTGATGGATATCCGCATGCCCAAGCTCGATGGGCTCGAGGCGACGAGACGCCTGCGAGATTCCAGGGTGCTGATTCTCACCACGTTCAGTCTGGATGAATACGTAATCGAAGCGCTCCGGGTCGGAGCGAGCGGATTCCTCCTCAAGGACGCCACTCCCGAGGAGCTGGTCCGCGCTGTCCGCGCGGTTGCGGCCGGCGATGCCGCCCTCGCCCCGGCTGTTACGCGAACCGTCCTTGAATTGGCGCGCGTACGCGCGCTGGTGCCGCCCAAGGCCCACGATACGCTCTCGCAATTGAGCGCACGCGAGCTAGAGGTGCTCAAGCTTCTCGCACGCGGTAAGTCAAATTCCGAACTAGCGGCCGAACTCTTCGTCTCGGAACCGACCATCAAGACCCATGTCTCGCACCTGCTTTCCAAACTTGGGCTGCGCGACAGGGTTCAAGCGGTCGTTATGGCCTATGAGCTTGGCATCATCGAGCCGGGCAGCCCCTAGCTCGAATAAGGAAACGCCTTTATCGACCCTGCAACCGCGGCCGCGCGGCGCATCGCCGCAGTGGTTGGGCTCGCCGTACTTGAATCCCTCGATTGCCCGCTCGGGCGGCAATGCTAGATTGTTAGATGATTCATCCAGAGAATCCGAGGGTCCTGGCCCGATGACGATTCGCCAACCGACACCCGTGCACGGTGGCAATGCCAGGGACGATGAAAGGCGGCATGCGAATGTCTTTTCCCAAAGATTCAGCCGGGCTTGATCTCTCGGCGGCTCTACCGACAGATACCGATGCTTTGAAGGCGGATCGCGATGCGGCATTCGCCACGCAGAGCCTCCTAAGCGCCGAGATGCTCGCGAGCTTTGCGAAGGACGCCCATGTGTGCGGAGCGTGTCATCGCATCAGCGGATCGATTCTGGACCAGGGCTGGAAGCAGACGTGTCGTTGCGAGGACTTGGGGACCCAGGGCGAGCGCTGGCGCAATCGGGACTTTGCCACAAATGCCGAGCTTTGTTATTGCTGTGGCGCAGTGCTGCTTAGGAGCGGCTCCAAGTTCTCGGTGTGGTTCTGTCGCGCCTGCAAGGCGGAGGTGACTGCATTAAACCAGGGGGTAGGGAGATGCGTGGTTCCGATCGGGCGCCACTCTTTTATGAACAACCTCTTTATATCGGGCCCGAAGTCACAGGATCCCGAGGCGATCGAGGCCTTTACCCGGGCCTTTGTCGCCATTGGAGGCGGTATCCAATTTATCTGGAACTACGCCCCGGAGGTGGTGGCGCGCAATCTCGGGTTGCTGGGCTATAGCGCCGGCGCCTCGGCGCCCCTGGGTGAGTATCTGAGCGGCATTGCGAGTATCGGAGAGGCTTCGACCCAACCCAGCTTTGCACGCTTATTGGCCGCATTGTCTCGCGAAAAGGCCGGCTGGTAAATGCGTAGGGCGACCCGGCAGGTGGCGCTAGCAGTTAGCTCTGTTTGGTCCAGAGCTCGAGCATGATCGCGGTTTCGGGGCCCGGGACCAGATTCGCGGTACATTCTGGTGGGATTGCCACTTGCTCTCGGGCTGCGAGACGGATCCGGGCGCCTTTGGCGGTTTCAAGTAGCACCTCGAGCACGCCATC
>JAJYGZ010000077.1 GCA_021790495.1 Actinomycetes bacterium | reverse complement strand
GTCGATCATGACAATTCGCGCCTCTTTGCTCGGTCCGCCCGTCGTTGCCGACACCTGGTGGGACTGGGATGAAACCGACAAAAGACTGACGTAGTCCTTCGCGGTCGGCGTGAACGTCTCGCGCACTGATAGCCCTCGTTCTTCCGCAAGCTGAGGAGCATTCACATAGGACACTGGTTCGTTGGTGCCCGCTCCAAAGATGCCCTTTAGCACCGATAACGAGAGAAGCCGAGTGTCTCCGGTCGCGAGCTGACCCTGGTATTCGATCTCCACCGTCTCGGGGAGCCCGCCTTCAAGCGATGCCAGGAAACGGCCCAATTCTTCGGCGAGGGGAAGAAATGATTTGACCGACTCGGGCACTTCGGCGGCGTTCACGTTCACGGCAAACGGCACGAAGTCTCCAGCGAGCGCCAGGCGCAATTGTTCGGCGATGGTAACGCCCGCCTTGTCTTGGGCTTCGGCCGTGCTGGCGCCGAGATGCGGAGTGACGACGACGTTTTTCAGTTCGAAGAGCGGAGAATTGATGCACGGTTCTGCGGTGAAGACATCGAGCGCGGCCCCGCCGAGGCGCCCTTGGGAGAGCGCTTCGTAAAGAGCCTCCTCGTCTACGATTCCGCCACGTGCGACGTTGATAACCCGGGCATCGGCTTTGGCTCGCGCAAGCATCTCCTTGCCGATGAGTCCGGTCGTCTCTTTGCTCTTGGGGAGGTGGATAGTGATGAAATCGGAACGGCCCATCAAAGTCTCGAGATCCATTAGTTCCACGCCCATCTGCTTGGCGCGGTCCTTGGAGACATAAGGGTCATAGGCGACAAGTTTCATCCCAAAGGCCAACGCGCGTTGTGCGACGAGTGCGCCAATACGTCCAAGGCCGACTACCCCGAGAACCTTACCGTAGAGTTCGACGCCTTCCCACTTGGATCGCTCCCATTTTCCAGCCACAAGAGCCGAATGGGCCTGGGGAACATTGCGGGCTTGAGCCAAAAGAAGTGCGATGGTGAGTTCGGCCGCCGAGAGGATGTTGGATTGGGGCGCATTCACCACCATGACGCCGCGCTTTGTCGCATTGGGAACGTCGACATTGTCGAGCCCGATGCCCGCCCGCCCGATTACCAGCAGCTCGGTCGCCGCCTCCAGTACCGCTTCGGTGACTTTGGTCGCAGAGCGAATTATCAAGCCCTGAGCGCCCCCAATTTCTGCGAGCAACTCCTCCGGCGAAAGGCCCAGTCGGACATCTACCTGGTGTCCGTCAGAGCGGAGCAGGTCCAGCCCGCTATCGGCGATCTCTTCCGTCACGAGTATTCTTGCCATTTGTCTCCTCAAATCTGGTACCGAATTCCCCAGGTTTTGACGCGGTATTTAATGCGTATGCCGTCCGCCAACGCGCTGCGACCACCCTGGTTTTCTCACCTAAAGCCTAGTTGCCAAGGCCACCGTGCCCAAGTCCTCTCGGTCGTTTCGGTCAATCGATCTGTTCCTTTAGGCGTAGCGATGGCAAATTGGCCAGGATAAATAGGCACTTGATCCGGTGAATTTAGCTTCCGCGCCAGGAGAGTCGCCCTTGAGTTTTAGTGGTTGACCGTTGCCGAATTCGAGTTTGGAAAGCGATCGGTCAGTCTCACGCTTTGCAGCCTTTGGGGCGACCGCGATTCCCCGGGCGGGAGGCCACGTCTGTCGTCCGTCGGCGGTCACGGCGTGGGTTCGCTCAGGCCGTCGATTCCGAGACCAGCTTGGCGATTCGGTTGATGCCCCTCTCGAGATCGGAGTCCGAAAGAGCATAGGAGAGGCGGAAAAACCCCGGTGTTCCGAAAGCCTCGCCCGGCACCACAGCGACTTGTGCCTGGTCAAGTATGACGGCGGCTAATTCCGACGAGGAAGCCGGCCGAATTCCCGAATAGTTCCTGCCGATCAATTCCGTGACGTCAGGGAAGACGTAAAACGCCCCCTTTGGGGTTGGGCATTTGACGCCGTCGATCTCTCCCAGGAGGGAAACTATCAATCGACGGCGCCGATCAAATGCTTCTCGCATGACAGCGACCTCGCCCTGGTCTCCGGTGAGGGCTTCGATGGTTGCGCGCTGGGAGACGTTGGAGACGTTTGACGTACACTGAGACTGCAAGTTCGCCGCCGCCGCTATGACGTCGAGCGCGCCAACCATCCACCCCACCCGCCATCCCGTCATGGCGTAGGTCTTGGCGACGCCATTTACTATCACAGTCTTGTCGAGTCCGCGCGGGTCGAGAGTGGCGATCGAGGTTGAGACTTCGCCATCGTATACCAGGTGTTCGTAGATCTCATCCGCTAACAACCAAAGGTCGTTCTCTGCGGCGAAGCTTGCCAGCGCCGCGGTCTCCGAAGGGGTATAGACGCTTCCGGTCGGGTTCGATGGCGAGACAAAGAGGAGAATCTTGGTTTTTTGCGTCAGGTACTTGCGCAACTCGGCGGGAGATACTTTGAAGTCGGCATCCAAACGCGAGGGTATGAAGACGGGGGTGCCCCCGGCAAGGCGAACCGCCTCTGGATAGGTCGTCCAGTAAGGTTCCGGTATCAGCACTTCATCACCCGGATCGAGCAGCGTCGCAAAGGCATTGTAGATTGCGTGCTTGCCGCCGTTGGTAACCAAGGTTTGCGACGCGGTAATCTCCAACCCGCTGTCGCGCAGGGTCTTTTGGGCAATTGCGGAGCGAAGCTCGGGGAGCCCCGCCGTCGGTGTGTAACGGTGGTTCTTCGGGTCGGCGCAGGCTTTGGCCGCGGCCTCTACGATGGAGGTCGGAGTTGGA
>JAJYGZ010000299.1 GCA_021790495.1 Actinomycetes bacterium | reverse complement strand
CAAGCCGGTCGATACCGATTCCCAATCCACCGGTTGGCGGCATGCCGTACTCGAGTGCGCGCAAGTAGTCCTCATCCATGCTCATAGCCTCGTCGTCACCGGATCGACCCATCTCCACCTGATGCGCGAAGCGCTCTCGTTGCACATCGGGGTCATTCAGCTCCGAGAAGGCATTAGCCAATTCCCGACCAGCCACTATCACCTCGAACCGCTCGACGTGATCGGCCTTGTCGCGGTGGTCCCTCGCCAGCGGGGAGACCTCGGTCGGGAAGTCGGTAACAAATATCGGTCCCCAAAGCTTGGACTCGGTGGTCTTTTCGTAGATCTCAAGTACGAGTTTTCCCACTCCCCAGCTGGGATCGTCAGTGATTCCGTGTTCTGAAGCGATCTCGGCAAGTCGGTCGCGCCCAAGGCCCATATGGAGCGGATAGCCAAGCGCTTCAGAAGCAAGGTCCTCAAGCGAAGCTCGCCGCCATGGAGTCGAGAAGTCGAGCGCCACGCCTTGATAGGTAATTTTCGTCTCTCCGAAGAGCGAAAGAACCAACTCCGAAACCAGCCATTCGGTCAGCTCCATCATGTCGCCGTAGTCGGCGTAAGCCTGGTATAACTCCAGCATCGTGAATTCCGGATTATGCCGTGGCGAGATTCCCTCATTCCGAAAGACGCGGCCGATCTCAAACACTCGCTCGAATCCTCCTACTATGAGGCGCTTCAGGTAGAGCTCCGGGGCGATCCGAAGATAGAGATCCATATCTAATGCGTTGTGATGAGTAGTAAAAGGTTTGGCAAGCGCACCACCAGGTATCGGATGAAGAATCGGTGTCTCGACTTCGACGAATCCCCGCTCCTCGAGGAGATGGCGCATCCGCGACAGAGCGCTAAAGCGCAAAGCGAGCGCGCTGCGAGTGGACCGATTGGTCCAAAGGTCTACGTAACGCTGCCGATACCTGGTGTCAGTGTCGGTAATGCCATGCCACTTGTCGCCAAAGCCCCTTCGAGCCTTAGCGAGGACCACGAAGGAATCGACAAAGACAGATAGTTCGCCGCGACGAGTCTTGCCCACCACGCCCGATGCGCCAACCCAATCGCCGAGCGAGAGCGAGCAAAAACCATCGAAGTCGTCGAATTCGTTGGCGCGGGCAAAAAGTTGGATCTCGCCCGTCTCGTCACGAAGTTCGCCGAAAGCAACCTTCCCCTGCACCCGCAGAAGCATCACCCTACCGGCTACCGACACCCGTTCTTGGGAACTCTCTCCGTCGGCGAGATTCGCATGCCGTGCGACCACAGATTCGGCGGTAGCCGTCTTTTCAAAACGGTAGGGAATGCCATCGGGATATGGGTGCTCGGACATAGAGGCTTCTCCGGTCATTTCTTGAATCGACGTATCAGTCTAGAGATTGTTTGCCAGCCAAATTGGCACCAGGACCCGGGTCGGCGGATCGGGAGCCCAAATGGCGGGAGTGCGATGCGGTACCGATAAACCGTTATCGCCCGAGATGGTTCCTCTCATAAAGGAGACGGAGTCCATGCAGGGTCAGCCAAGGCTCGACGGCGTCGATCTCGCTGCAATACGGCGCGATTACCGTCGCTAGGCCACCAGTCGCCACCACCGTCGCACCTGGGCCAAGCTCATCGCGAAATCGACGAGCCATCCCGTCGGTTTGGGCACCGAATCCATACAGCGCGCCGGACTGCATCGACTCCACGGTGGATCGCCCGATCACTCCGCGCGGCGCGACCAGCTCGACCTTGCGCAGCGCCGCAGCTCGAGCCACGAGGGCGTTCATGCTGATCTCAATTCCCGGACAAATCGCGCCGCCGAGATACTCGCCCTTGTCGTTCACGGCGTCAAAAGTGGTCGCAGTTCCGAAATCCACAACTATCAAAGGAATCCCATAAAGGTTGCGCCCCGCGACGGCGTCAGCGATTCGGTCGGCACCAACCTCCTTGGCATTGTCGTAAAGTATCGGCATCCCCGACTTGATCCCAGGGCCGATAATTAGCGGAGCAACTTGAAACCAGCTGTCGGTCATCTCACGCAAGGCCTGGGTGGCAAAGGGCACCGTCGAAGAGATGACCACACCGGAAAGGTTGGTGAGGTGGTCCAAGCCCTTCATTCCAAGCAGCTGGACCAGCAGAAGAGCGTGCTCATCGGCGGTCCTATCGGCATTTGTTGCCACCCTGAAATGGTTGGTAAGTCCGAAGTCCGCTGTGCGCACTTCGGGGTCCTCAGGGGACCGAAGGCTGGCGGTGTCGTACACCCCGATCACGGTATTGGTATTTCCGACGTCAATTACCAGCAGCATGGCGTCAACTCTCTTGCTACTCGAAGACCGCAGTGTTGTCGATTAAACGGACTCCATCGTAGCTAGCCGCGGCGAAAAACCTGGAAGTCGCCTCGAAGGTCTCGCACGGGAGAAGGTCTTTGGGGGAGACCACCTCCAGATAGTCGATTCGGACCTCGACGCCGAATTCCGCTGCGCGCGCGAGAATAAGCTCCCTCATCGCCGCCAGCACTTCGGCCGGATTCTCCTGGGCTATCGCTGCGCTCTTTCCGGCGACAAAAGCGCGGTATATTCCGCTCGCCGCCTTTCGGGCTGAGTCCGAAAGCAGCTGGTTTCTCGAGGATAGGGCCAAGCCGTCGCCCTCTCGAACAGTCGACACGATCCGGAGTTCGACTGGAAAATGGAATTCGCGGATCATTTCGGCGATCACCCGGGTTTGCTGAAAATCCTTCTCCCCAAAGTAAGCGGCACAGCTCCCGGCGGCGATGAAAAGCTTTGCGACGACCGTGGCCAC
>JAJYGZ010000219.1 GCA_021790495.1 Actinomycetes bacterium | reverse complement strand
CATAACTTGCATCTTCGCGGGCCACCAGGGGCAAGAAATATCGGGCACGCCCGAACTACCACAGCTTTGCCGCGGTAGTTCTTACAGCCCTAGAGCAGCGGAAATCGCGTCCAGATCCGCGTCCACTGCGGTGGGAACCTCAATTTGAGAAATTGCGGTATCGGGGTCTTTCAGGCCATTTCCGGTAAGCACGCAGACAACGCTGGAACCCGGATCGACCGGTGTCTTTAGCAACCCGGCCACCGAGGCCGCCGAGGCGGGCTCACAAAAGATCGATTCGTAACGCGCTAAAAGACGATAGGCGCTCAATATCTCCTCATCGCTCACTGCGAAGATCTCCCCGCCCGACTCGTCCTTGGCCCCAAGAGCTCCGGACCAAGATGCCGGGTTGCCAATACGGATGGCCGTGGCGACCGTATCTGGGTTAACCACTGGATGCCCGAGCACGATCGGAGCCGCGCCTGCCGCCTGCACTCCCATCATGCGGGGAAGCCGCGTTGAGATGCCGGCCTTCAGGTATTCGTTGTACCCGCGCCAATAGGCAGTGATATTTCCGGCGTTGCCTACCGGGATGAAGTGATAATCCGGCGCATCCCCAAGCTGATCTACGACCTCGAAAGCGCCGGTCTTTTGACCCTCGATGCGATAGGGGTTGATGGAATTCACCACGGTTACCGGCTTTGAATCGCCCAGTTCTCGCACGATCTCTAGGGCTCGATCGAAATTACCCCTGATTTGAACTACTTTGGCGCCATAGATCAGCGCCTGGGCCAGCTTGCCAAGAGCGATGTAGCCAGCGGGTATCAATACGATACAAGCGAGCCCGGCCTTGGCGGCATAGGCAGCGGCAGAAGCCGAGGTATTCCCCGTCGAGGCGCATACCACCGCGCTAGATCCGGCTTCAACCGCTTTGGTGATGGCCAAGGTCATTCCGCGATCTTTGAAAGACCCGGTCGGGTTGGCGCCTTCGAACTTGAGATAGACGTCGGCGCCCTTGATTTGCGAGAGGTGCGGCGCGTGCACCAGCGGGGTGGCGCCCTCCCCTAAGGTAATCACCCTTGCTCCCGGCGTGACCGGGAGAAACTCGCCGTACTCGCAAATCAGGCCGCGCCAATTCAGCTTTTTGGTATTTTCAAAAGTTTTGTCCATCGGCTGCCTTTCCAGATTTGCCGGCTCAGCTCGGGTCAAAGACCCTGATAAACCCAGCGACGCGACGAACAGACGCCAGCTCTCTTATCCCATCCAGCGTCATCTTGACCGAGCTCTCCGGGGCGGTATGGGTGATGAAAACCAACCTGGCTTCGTTGTCCATGCCGATCTGCTCCATTGAGCGGATCGAGACGAGGTTTTCGCCAAAGACTTTGGCAACCGCGGCCAGCACGCCGGGCTGGTCGATGACGTCTACGGCGATGTAAAAGCGGCTCGATAACTCGTTCATCGGCACGATCGCGGCGACCTCTCGGTCCAGCTGCCTCTCGGTTACTCCATAACGCAGGTTGTGCGCGGCGTCGATGACATCTCCAAGGACCGCACTCGCGGTCGGCAGCCCTCCGGCTCCCCTGCCGTAGAACATCAATTCCCCCACGGCCTCGCCGGTGACAAATACCGCGTTGAAAGAGTCGCGCACCAGAGCGAGGGGATGGTCTGCTGGGACCAATGCGGGATGCACCCTGACTGCGATACGGTCAGATCCAAAATCGGGGGCGTCGCTCACTTCACAGAGCGCCAGAAGCTTGATGGCATATCCATGGCGCTTGGCAAAATCAATGTCTGATGGCGTTATCCGGGTGATTCCCTCGCGGTAGACGTCCTCAAAACGCACCAGACGTCCAAATGCCACCGTCGCTAGAATCGCCGCCTTGGCCCGGGCGTCGTCGCCCTCGACGTCCGCGCTCGGATCGGCCTCGGCATAGCCCGCTTCAGTGGCTAGCGCCAGGGCCTGTTCGTAGCTAAGACCCGATTCGCTCATCGCGGAGAGAATGAAGTTAGTGGTGCCGTTGACAATTCCAGCTACGCGTCGCACGCGCTCTCCGGCAAGGGAGACCCGAAGCGATCGGATTAAGGGGATCCCGCCGGCCACCGCGGCCTCGAAGAAGATGTCGCGCCCGACGCTTCGAGCCAACTGGGCCAGTTCGGCGCCCGCTACCGCTAGAAGCGCCTTGTTCGCGGTAACGACAGACTTGCCATTTACCAGGGCTTTTTCAATCAACTCACGAGCGGGAGAGATCCCGCCCATCAGCTCCACAACGACATCGACGTCCGGAGATGAGACCACGGCGTCGGCGTCGGCGCTAAGAAATGAGGTCTCCACCCACGATGGGCGCTGCCGATCCAAGGACTTCACCGCCACGGCGGTGATCACAAAGCGTTCTCCGGTTTGCGAAAAGATAAGTTCGGCATCGCGCGTCAGCAGCTTTACTAGCTCCGAGCCAACATTGCCACAACCGAGTATGCCCACTCGAACCGGAATCTCAATCACCGCCAAACCATCAGATAAGGGCCCGCCATCGCCCTACGGGGCGCCAACGGGGTTCAAAAACAACCACCACAAGCCTAATGGGCCGCTAAGCGTCCCCGCCGAAGGGGCTTTAGGACTCAACTGCAATTCGCCAGCACGCCCAACTATCAGCTATCAACCAAGACCGGCCGAGGTGACGAGGCCGAGGGTAACGAAATTTCGCGCCAAAATCAATTTGAACCATCGCGCTAACCGCTATTCCCTGCGACAAACCTCGGCGGGGCGTGGCTTGGTCGGAAAGGTTGCGAGTTCGTTCGCCGGTAACAAGCCGACTCGTCCATC
>JAJYGZ010000284.1 GCA_021790495.1 Actinomycetes bacterium | reverse complement strand
ATCTCGAGCTTCGCGCTAGCTCTCCTCGGACGCCTCAGCCAGATCCAGATCCAGATCCAGATCGTGTTCGCCATAGACCGAATCCACGTCGTGGGCTAGTTCCTCGATATCGCGCGAGAGCGCGCCGCGCTTGCGGACCTGGTACCAGGCGAATCCGATGGCCATATAGGCGAGGAATATATAGGGAAGTATGTTCCATGGATAGGCCGGGACCGGGTACAAGCTGCCTTCAACTGGAATCAGCATGAATAGCACCGCGACGATCGCGATAATCAGCGCCTTGGGCGTCAGCTCGTTGTTGGCCTTGAGCAGCTTTGGCGCAGCGATCGAGATGACGATGTAGATGAAGAAAAAGCCGTAGGTGGCAATGGTTCCGAAATACGCATACGCGGTCAAGGGCTGCGAGCGGTACATCGCCATGATGAAGATGATGGTGATGAGCGACGAAGCCGTGATCGCTATATGGGGAGTGCGGTTCTTCGCGTGGGCCATGCCGACGCTTGAGTGGAAGTGCGCATCTCGCGACATGGTGAACATCACCCGCGAGGCGGCGTTCACGCTGGCCAAGGTGCATGAGAACAGAGAGACCATGGCGCCGATGTTGATTAAGAATCCGAACCATCCAACATGTATCGCGCTGGAGATGGTATTGAGCGGGGCGGTCGAGCTCGAGAACGCATTTAGGCCGCCCGGGAAGGTCGATATCTCCACGTAGGACATGAAGATGAAGATGGCTCCTGCCACACCCGCGCTGATAAGTACCGCGCGGGGGATGTTCTTGAACGGCTGCTTTGACTCTTTGCCCAGCGTCGCGGCGCTCTCGAATCCCACGAATGAGAAGACAGCGAGGACCATTCCGATCTGGATCCCCTTGAGGTGCACTCCTTTCATGGTGATCTGGGACATGTCGATCTTGAATCCGGAATGGATCAGGGCATACACGCCAAGAATCATGATCAAGCTGACCGAGGCGAATTCAAGCACCAGCGCCAAGATGGACGAGAGCTTGATGTCCTTGTAGCCAAGCGCCCAGACTGCGGCGATTCCAGCAACGTACCAACCGTATTGGGGGATATGGAATCCGATGGTCTTAGCCGCCAGGTTGGCGAAGATTCCGCATCCGACCAGTACTGCCATGGCCGTGGCGAGATAGGCAAAGATCATCGACCACCCCGAAGCGAAGCCCCAGGCGGGACCCATCGAGCGCCTTACGTATCTGTAGAAAGACCCCGAGGTGGCGAAGCGTTTGGCGAAAACGCTGATGTTGAGACCCACCAGGAGCAGGCCGACGGTGGCGAAGAGGAAGGTGAGCCAGGTTCCCGTGCCGGCGCTGGCCGCCACCAGCGGTATCGCCAAAGCCGGCGTCAGCGTCGGGGCGATATTGGCGAACGACTGGGCGATGGTTTCGGGAAACGATAAGTAGTTAGGTCGTAGGTGATGGGTATGTTTCAACGGAACTCCTTGGTATGGCGTGAAGCGCGGGGAATAGGGCAGTACATGGGCTGATAAGTAATCGATTGGGCCTATTCGGATTAGGTGTTCAGTTCTTGGGCAACCAAGCCGCCGTCATCGATGAAGCGGTGTTGCTTGGCCGATAGATCCGACCGCGAGCACCTTGGTCGTCAACTAATTAGGCGAGTTTTCCTAGTTGTTCGAGATTTGGGGTGTGTCGAAGTAAGTCACCTCCTAAAGGGACGCGAAGAGTTCACAGACGTTGGTCAGATTGCCGAAAGGTAGTTTTCGATCTCCCAGGGGGAGACGGCCGCATGGTATTGGCGCAGTTCGGCTTGTTTTACCGAGATGAAGTAGTCGATGAAGTCGCCATCGGGCGTCTTGCCGAGCCCAGAGCGCAGCGCGGAGTCTTGAGCGAGGTAGTCAAGGGCGTGCCAAAGGGTACCCGGCAACGGAGCCGACTCTTTGGGCGGGGTTTGATACGCATTGGGCTCTGGTGCCGCAGAGCTTCTCGGCGATCCAGGGTCGAGGCTGCGTTCGATGCCGTCCATGCCCGCCGCGATCTGCGCGGCTATGGCGAGATAAGGATTTGCCGCCCCGTCCACCAGGCGGTTCTCCACCCGGCCGGGTTCGGGAATGCGCAGCATGTTGGTGCGGTCGTTCCCCCCGTAGTTGGCCAAGAACGGCGACCACGCCGAGCCCGAGGCCGTAGGAGCGCTCGCGAGGCGCTTGTAGGAGTTGACGGTGGGACAGGTGATCGCCGTGAGGCCTTGGGCGTGGTCCAACATCCCGGCGATGAAGCTATATCCCAGCTTCGACACCCCGAGGCTGCGCGGGTCATTGGGGTCCATGAAGAGCTCGTCGCCCTGGGCGCTCCAGAGACTCAAGTGCATGTGCAGGCCATTGCCGGTGAGGTGCGAGAAGGGCTTGGGCATGAATGTCGCCAGCATGCCGGCCCTCGCTGCGACGGAATGGACCATGTAGCGAAAGGTGATGATGCGATCAGCGGTTCTGAGCGCGTCGGCGTAGCGAAAGTTCTGTTCGAACTGGCCATTGGCGTCTTCGTGGTCATTGGCGTAGTTCGACCAGCCCAAAGCATTGAGGTATCCAGAGACCGAAGTCAAGTGGTGATACATCCGCGTCAAGGCGCGCGCGTCATAACACGGAGCCACCGAGGTGTCGAGCGAGTCGGCCACCTCGATCGCGCCCGAGGAATTGCGCTTTACCAAAAAGTACTCGACTTCGGCTCCGACATTGAGCACCAGGTTCTGCGCCGATAGGCGTTCTACCTGGTTGCGCAGGATCACTCGGGGCGCATAGGGCCAGGGCTCGCCTTCGCAGTAGGGATCGCATTGCAAAATCGCCAAACCGGGCTGCCAGGGAGCAGGGGTATAAGAACTGAGGTCGGGCATTGCGATGAGATCTGGCGAGGAGGGAACTTGTCCGATCGCGCCTGCGGCGAAGCCGGCGAATCCGGCCCCGTTTTCCAACAGGTTGTCGATCGCCGAGACCGGAACCAGCTTGGCGCAGGGCTTTCCGTGCAGATCGACGAACATCGCGAAGATGAACTCGATGCCGTCGCGCTCCACGGCCGCATAGAGGTCTGCTGGCGTTTTGACGATGTGGTTCGTGGACGACTGGGGTGACGTACCAACTTGTGATCCCATCTCAATCCTCCTTCGATTGGTAGCTGTCGGGTGACTCGTGAACTTCTGTAGTGAACAGTATTGCATCGCAGGAAACAAAATTAGTTTCGTGGATGTTACAACTTGTTTCCTGTGAATGAACAAACCTGGTGCTATCGTAGTCTTTGATCTGAAGTGAACTTGGATATGTTTACTGCGAAGAAACGCGTCCCAAACGAAAGGAAGTCGAGTGTGCGGCATCGTTGGCTTGCTAATCCGAGATCCCGGCCTGGAACCACAGATCGGGTCATTGTTGGCTCAAATGCTGGCATCCTTGGGAGAACGCGGCCCTGATTCGGCGGGCGCCGCCATCTACTCCAGCGGCGATCCCCTCAGCGAACTAGCGGGTTCGCGGGCCTATCTCGATCGAGTGCGAATCTCGTTAGCCTCCGAAGCCCCGTTTGACTGGGAGATCCTGCGCAAGCCATTCGCGCACATCGGATCGGGCGACATCGGGATGCGGACATTTCCCACCGGCGCATGGCTCTCGGTACCAAGCTGCGAACTCGGTGCGGTAATGGAGTTTCTCAGCACCAAGGCCGAGTACTTCAGCGTGATTGGAGTTGGCGAAGGGCTCAGCATCATCAAGGGAATCGGACGCCCGGAGGCCATAAACGGGCGCTTTTCGGTCGATTCCTGGCGTGGCGACATGGCAATTGGCCACACCCGCATGGCCACCGAATCCGCGGTTACCGTGCGCCATTGCCACCCGTTCGTGCCAGCCCCTGATCTTTGCATCGTGCACAACGGCTCGTTCTCCAACCACGCCACGGTGCGCCGCCGCCTCATCGCAGAGGGCATCGACTTCGATTCTGATAACGATTCGGAGGTGGCGGCACGCCTCATCTCGCGCCAGCTGGCGCTTGGAGATGACCTCGAAGCAGCGACACGCTGGGTGACCAAGGAGATGGACGGTTTTTTCACCATGATCATCACCAGTCCTGAGGGAATGTCGGTGGTGCGAGATCCCTTCGCGTGCAAGCCGGCGGTAGTCGCCGAGACCTGCCAATACGTAGCGGTCGCCTCGGAATATCGCGCTATCGCTGGACTCCCAGGCATCGAAGATGCGACGGTGTTCGAGCCCGAGCCAGAAGAGGTCTACACATGGAAACGCTGAATTGCGAGGTTTTGGGCGTGCGCGAGGTCAATCGCGCGCTCCGCAGACTTCCCGCCCGCAGCCAGGTGAGGGTGACCAACACCTATGGCAAACACAATATCGCGGTGGGACTGGACAAAGAGATCTCGATAACCCTGGGGGGAAACACCGGGTATTTCACCGGCGGGCTGGGCGGGTCCAGCGATGGGACCGGACCCGACATCGTCGTCGATGGCTTCGTGGGGTGGTCTCTCGCCGAGAACTTGATGGGCGGATCGGTGCGGGTGAAGGGTAGCGCATCGCAAAGCGCGGCTTCGAGCGCCAGAGGCGGAACCATCATCATCGAGGGCGATGCCTCGCTGCGAGCGGGCATCTCGCTCAAGGGCGCGACGCTGGCGGTAGCTGGCAACGTCGGTGCGATGAGCGGATTTATGGCTCAGGCCGGAACGATTCTCGTCGGCGGCAACGCCGGAGCGGGTCTGGGGGATTCGCTCTATGAGGCGGTCATCTACGTAGCGGGATCTATCGTCTCGCTGGGGGCTGACGCCCAGGTCGAAGAGCTTAGCTCGGACGACATCCTGGCGATCAAGCGCCTAGTTGAGATAACGGGGTTCGACCACATCGATCCCCACCGTGTCACCCGGGTCGCTTCTGCGCGACGCCTTTATCACTTCTCGGCCCAAAACCACGGGAGCTACTAATGCCAAATGACCATAACGACGCGCCCCCAGCCCCAACCAGCTATTCGTTTCCCCCGGCGGAGATGGATCGCATCCACGCCCTTGCCGATACCGGGACCTATCAGATCCGCGGTCTGGGAGCGCGGCGCAAGCTGCCGAGCTTTGACGATCTGGTCTTTCTCACCTCTTCGGTCTCGCGCTATCCTCTCGAGGGCTATCGCGAGCGCTGCGACACCCGAACCGAACTAGGCGCACGCCATGGAGCCGCCCCGCTAGAACTCGCCATTCCGATCACCATCGCGGGAATGAGCTTTGGAGCGCTCTCCTCGGCCGCCAAAGAGGCGCTGGGTAGGGCCGCCAGCGAAGTGGGGACATCGACCACCACCGGAGACGGGGGGATGACTCCCGAGGAGCGAAAAGCCTCATCCAAGCTTGTCTACCAGGTGCTTCCCTCGCGCTACGGTTTTGACCCCGCGGATCTTCGCCAAGCCGACGCGATCGAGATCGTGATTGGACAAGGCGCCAAGCCGGGCGGCGGCGGACTGCTGCTGGGCCAAAAAGTCAACGCCCGAGTGGCGGCGCTGCGGACCCTGCCGCCGGGGATAGACCAGCGTTCGGCGAGCCGCCATCCCGATTGGGTCGGACCCGACGACCTGCGGATCAAGATGGAAGAGCTCCGCGAAGCAACCGACTGGTCAATCCCGATCTATGTCAAGATCGGCGCCACCCGGGTCGAACACGACGTCAAGCTGGCGGTGGCCGCTGGCGCCGACGTGGTGGTCGTGGATGGGATGCAGGGTGGAACCGCCGCCACCCAGGACGTCTTTATCGAAAATGCCGGCATTCCCACCTTGCCAGCGGTGCGACTGGCCGCCAAGGCTCTCAGGGATATCGGCATGGAGCGCCAAGTGCAGCTGGTGGTTTCCGGAGGAATCAGATCCGGAGCCGACGTCGCCAAAGCCCTTGCCCTTGGGGCCGATGCCGTGTCAATCGGCGTGGCCGCGCTGGTGGCGCTGGGGTGCAATAGGCCCTCTTGCGCCGGCTCCAACGGCGAGGTGCGCGATGTCCGCGAGGACTACATCGCCCTTGGCACCACCGCGGGAAACTGCTCGCACTGCCACACCGGGATGTGTCCGGTGGGAATAGCCACTCAAGAGCCTCATCTCGAGGAACGCCTCGATATTGAGCGGGCCACCCAGGCGGTGGTGAACTACTTGAGAGCCACCACCATGGAGCTCACCGCCTTGACTAGGGCGTGTGGAAAATCCAGCGTCCACCACCTTGAGCCCGATGACCTCGTCGCTCTTACCATCGAGGCGGCCGCCATGGCAAAGGTGCCTCTGGCGGGCACCAACTGGATTCCGGGGAGCGGTGCGCTATGACCGCTGGTATCAGCAATGAGATAGCAGACGTGGTGGTGATCGGAGGCGGAGTAACCGGGCTGAGCACCGCTTTGGCATTGGCGCAAAGCGGGGTGCGCAACGTCGTGGTCTTGGAGCGCTCGGCGGTGGGGTCGGGGGGAACCGGCAAGTCGAGCGGAGTGGTGCGTTGTCATTATGGCGTAAAGTCGCTGGCGGCGATGGCGTGGCGATCGCTCCCGATACTTCGCGATGCGCCCGATATCTTAGGCGAAAGCGCCGGGTTCCATGAGACCGGATACCTGGTCGGGGTGGGGGAGAATAACCTGGGTGCACTCGCGGCCAATGTCGCGATGCAACAAAGCGTCGGGATCGATGTCGAGATCATCGATCACCACCAGGCACAAGAGCTCTGGCCCAAAGCGCGCCTCGATGACTTTGCCGGCTTTGCCTATGAGCCGCGCGCGGGATACGGCGATGGCCACCAGACCGCGATGGCTTTTGCGGGCGCGGCTCGCAGCCTCGGGGTGCGTATCCGCCAGCAAATAAGCGTCGCCTCGCTGCTGGTAGAAGGGGGGCGGGTTGCGGGCGTGACCCTTAGCGATGGGGGCACAATTAATGCTCCAGAGGTCGTAGTCGCCTCGGGGGTATGGTCAAAGGCCCTCCTGGGGCCCCTTGGCATCGAGCTTGCGATTCGCGCCCAGCGCGCGCCGATCCTTCTGGTCGAGCCCGGCGAAGAGCTGGGAGCGGTGCCGGTGCTCTCGGACTTGGTCTCTTTGCAATACGTGCGCATGGAAGGGACCGCCTCGCTTTTGGTCGGCAATAGCGACCACAGCGACCCCGACTGGGCCGATCCCGACGACTACATGAATCACGCCGACGACGACGAGCTGCTGGGTGCGGCGGCCAAGTTCGAGCACCGGTTCCCGGGTCTCGGAGGCGCCAAGGTCGCCTCGACCTATGCGGGATGCTATGACGTCACCCCCGACTACAACCCAGTGATATCGGGGACACCCTATGAGGGCCTGTGGGTCTGCGCGGGATTCTCCGGTCACGGTTACAAGATCTCCCCGGCGGTGGGCCGCTTGATGGCCGATCTGGTCCTTGATGGCAAGAGCGGCGATCCCGACATTGACCCCGAAGACTTTCGCCTTGAGCGCTTCGCTGATAACCGGCTTTTGTTGAGTCCACATCCCTATGTCGGAGCTGGAAGCATGCGCTAAAGCCTTTGGCACCATCCGGGCCGAATCTTGGCGAAATTTCTTTAGAATCCCAGGCTATGGAGTCACCTCGCGAGGCCGAATCAACTGCGCACGATGCTGAGAGGGGCGGCGTTCCCGCGGGTGACGCGGACCTGGACCCCAGCCCTCAAAGTGGCGCCGATAGCGCCGTTGGGGCGCACTCTCAGCTGGGTTGGGTGATCGGGAATCATGTCAGGAGCCGCCGCAAGGCGATAGGGTTGAGCGTCGCCGCTTTGGCCCAGCGTTCCGAGATCTCCAAAGGGATGCTTTCCAAGATCGAGAATGCCCAGACTTCGCCCAGCCTGGCCACCCTCGAACGCCTCGCAGCCGCGCTCGAGATGCCGGTCACCTCGTTGTTTCGCGGGCTTTCCGAGGAGCGCGACGCGGTATTTGTCAAGGCGGGCAGCGGTCCGGAGATCATTCGCCAGGGAACTCGGGCCGGACATCGCTACGAACTTCTCGGAAGCATGCGCGGACCCTATAAGCACATCGAGCCGCTATTTGTCTCTCTCACCGAGCCAAGCGAAGTCTTTCCCTTGTTTCAGCACGAGGGCATCGAGATGCTATACATGCTCGATGGCGTGATGGAGTACACCTATGGTCGGCAGCGCTACATGATGGAAGCCGGCGACACCTTGCAGTTCGAGGGCGACATACCGCACGGCCCGACCGTGCTGAAGGTCTTGCCGATTCATTTTCTCTCGGTGAGCGTGTACCAGAAGTCCTAGTAGTGATGGCGGGCATGATTGCCGTGTCGGGCATCGCGGCCCAAGGCCGAGCGTAGCCTTAGACCCGAGGCGACTTTGGCTCCTAGCGAGTAGGCCCGTCGCAGCGGTGGAGTTCTCAATGTAGGAGTTAGTACTTCCCCTGTACCGAGAAGATCTTTTGCGGATTCGTGACCATCATGGTGTGGATCTGAGCCTCGGTGACGCCCTTGGACAACAAGGCTGGAATGACATCTTGGGTGATATGGAGGTAGTTCCAGCGCGGGGTCGCTACTGCGACAACCGCGTCATCGAGCCAGTCGTTGTGACACGCCGCATCGTGAGAGAGAACCATCTTCTCCGCGTAGCCCTTGGCGCACATCTTGGCAACGGTATCAACTCGATCTTCGAACGGCAGGAGAAGGTCGATTCCGAACCGGTCCATTCCGATGTAAGAACCGTTATCGATCAGCTCTTCAAGGTAATCGGTATCGGTGGTGTCGCCGGAGTGGCCTATCACAACCCTGGTCAAATCCACGCCCTCTTCTTTGAAGATCCGCTGTTGTTCGAGACCCACTCTCGAATGGGCGAAAGTGTGAGTAGATATTGGCACGCCCGTCATAAGGTGAGCTTTCGCTACCGCCCTGAGAACTCGCTCGACTCCGGCGGTGACGCCGGGTTCGTCCGTGGCGCACTTCAAAATCCCTGCCTTGACCCCAGTGTCGTCAATGCCTATCTCGATGTCGCGCACGAACATCTCCAACATCTTTTCCGGACCGCCCAGGAGTCGATCCGGACCGCGAAAGTGGAAATAAAGCGGCGGCTCGTTATAGGTATACAGCCCGGTGGCGGCGACGATGTTTATCGGAGTCCTATCGGCTATGCGCTGGATCCGCGGGATGTATCTGCCAAGACCGAGCACCGTGAGGTCTACTATCGTCGAGACCCCAGCGGCAGCTAGTTCATTTAGCCTCGCCACTGCGGCCTCCACGCGCGCTTCTTCCTCGCCCCATTCCGTCTCATAGTTTTGCTGGACCTCAGCCGAAAGTACGAAAACATGCTCGTGCATCAAGGTCACCCCGAGTTCGTCCACGGATATCGGGCCCTGAACAGTCTCAACTACCGCCATTTCTTCTCCTTAGTCAGTTTCCTCGCCGATCTCAGGCACCTTGTGCCGACCAATACCTATCCACTTGCTATTTCTGTTTTGGCTCCGACGGCTCGGTTGAGCCTTTACGGAGGCGAATTCAGCGCAATGAAGGACCCCAGTTAGCGTCGTTTCGCAAAGGCGCCTTCAATACTTTCCCGCCGGGATTCCTCGGAAGTGGCTCATTTCTAGTTATCACATACTGGGGAACTTTGAAGTTCGCGAGTCGCGAAGAAGCGAACTCGAGCATCTCGAGGGGATTGAACTTCACCCCGGGGACCGGGACCACGACGGCACCGACTTTCTCTCCCATCATCGGGTCGTTGACTCCAACCACCGCTACTTCAAAGACGCCGGGGAACTCGGCGAGGACGTTCTCGACCTCTACGCAGTAGACGTTTTCGCCGCCGCGGTTGAGCATGTCCTTCTTGCGGTCGACTATTTGGCAAAAACCGTCGGGATCCAGCCTGGCCATGTCCCCGGTGTGCAGCCAGCCGTCGACGAAGGCGTCGGCGGTGGCTTTCTCGTTGTTCCAGTAACCCTTTACGACATTGGGCCCCTTGATGAGCAGTTCGCCAACATCGGAGGCGTCGTCTTGTTCGAATAAGTCCAGCTCGACCGGTGGCGCCGCGAATCCGACTGTCTCGGGACGACTTTCGGCATATTCATGAGGCAAGAAAGTGGCAATCGAGGCAGTTTCGGACAGTCCAAAGCCGTTGCCAACTCTCGCGCCGGGGAATGCCCTCATGATTCTTCGCACCAATTCCGGTGGAATAGGAGCACCGCCGTAGAGAACGTACTCGACCCCGCGCAGGTCGAGGTCGGCGAACTCGGGCTGGTTCATCGCTAACCAGTAAATCGCGGGAACAGACGTCAGTAGATTGATCCGCTCGTCGGTGATCGACTTCAAGAAGGAGTGCACCTCAAAGGCGGGCAGCACCACGGTAGTTCCGCCTAGGGAGAGGGCTGGCAAAAGCTGAGAGTTGCAACCTGTGACATGGAAGAGAGGCACGGAAACCAAGGTGCGCATGCCTCGCTTTGGCAGGGGAACCACCCGACACGCAGTCTCGACATTGGAGAGGAAGTTTTCATGCGAAGTCATTGCCCCTTTGGGAAAGCCCGTTGTGCCGCTGGTGTAGAAGATCCCCGCCAAATCCGTCGCAGAAGCATTCTCGTAGATGTACGGATTGCCGAGAGGGAGGCTGTCTCCGGCGCGCAAGACGACCTTCGCTCCGCAGTCGCCGAGGATATAGTTAGTTTCGGATTCCGTCAAGCGGGTGTTCACCGGCACCACCACTGCGCCGGCGAAGATCGTGCCGAAGAATGCCAGCGTCCAGTTGGCGCCGTTCGGCAACTGCAAAGCGACGCGATCCCCGGCGCCCACGCCCGAATTGCGGAGTCCGCCAGCGACCTCGGCACTCCGGTCCCAAAACTCACGGAATGTCAGGCGTGGGCCACCGACCTCGACTACGGCTTCGACATCCGGGAAGGCGTCCCGAGAGCGCCTGAGCATCGAGACTAGGGTGCTATCAATTGCCGAATAGTGGATCGCACCATCGGTACCCCGATGAAGCTGCGAATCATCAAACGGAGTGATGCGCGCCGGCATGCCTTCTTTGATTACTTTTGTCATGTCTCCTGCCTCGAACTAGTCGGCTCTTACCGAGGCCAGGACGGAACCGTAAAGTACCGCCCCGGCTCCTTCCCATAACCGCAAAGGACACCCGGGGGCTGCATTGGGCTTGGCGTGCTCGGTAATGAGACCAGGCCTTTGTCGCCCGCGCGACCAAAGGGGCGGCGAGAAGAGGTGGATTGGGCGCCTCGCCAATGATGCACTTGCAGTGAAGCCCATCGGACCATTGGCGAAGTTCGGAATCGGATCCGTGGTGTGGGCGACCTCGCGCACCTGCTGTTCGGAGTTTTGCTCGGCGGGGCAGACAGATTCGTCAATGACGGCCTGTAACCGCTCGTGCAGATCCTTGACCTTAGGTCGTGGTTCAAAGCCCATAGCATCACTCGTTTGGAACCAAACTACAAATGAACATTGGTAGCATACACCCGCCGTGACGCCAGGCTCTGGCGGAATCCCACTTGGCCGGACAGATTGCTCTGTGGTTTTGCGCAAAGATTGGACGTCGAGCACTTCCGTCCGTCATGGGGTTTGCCTGCACTCCCCCTTATTGATTCCCTGTTGGCAGAATTACGAATCAGCGGGTGGGTTTGGCGGATCCTCGCAGTGGATTAACGACGGCCTGGCGGTCTTGGCCAAGGATTTCTCGTGGCACCGGGTTCTTTATTTTGTCTCGATCAGCGCCAATACCAGGGATAGGGAGAATGAGTTACGAATGCGATAGCGGTCGGCAACTCCACGGTGGATGAGATAGTGACAAGCATTAGCAAAGCAGTAAAAGCAAAAAGGAGATTTCGCCGCTGACAAGACTCGCATGGGTCTTCCACCCGGTAAGTCTCAAGAAAGGGCTTGAAAATGGCGATAATACCGTTGTAAGGCTCCTCTTTTATTGCCCAGGGCCGTTTTCTCATGGATGCAACCGTCGCTGCTATCGGCTGTGACGAGGCAAGTATTTCGGAGACGTTGTGGTGATGTACCGAAAGAGAACCGAGCAGGAGAGGCATGTGATCGAGAGCAAAGCCCGTTGGCGCACCGCCCGCCTGTCCGTCAAGGGCCTGCTTAGCAACCTTGCGCACCCCCCGCTTTCTGACCGCCGCTTCTGGGCCGCCCAAACTATGGTGGCCTTGGTCTTAGTTGTCCACCTTGGGGCCGACTTCGTCCTTCGAGGGGCCGTTACAGTCATGCCGGAATTTCTCTGGGCGCTGCTGCTGCTCGTACCCGTCGTATACGCCGGTGCTACCTTCGGACTGGTGGGATCCCTCGGTACCGCGCTCGCGGGCATCGCCGCACTGGTTCTCCCCGAGCTCTTCGCGCCCCATACCGCGACCGAACTCTTGGGTACCTGGAGCGCTTTTGCGATGGTGCTCGTCACCGCTATTCTGCTCGGCGCCAGCTTCGAGGAGACCCGTGCCGCGGCGAAGGTGCAAGCGGCCGCTGAGGCGTCTGCAAAGAGCGAAGAGCGTTTCCACCTCGCCTTCGATGACAACATGGCCGCGATGGCGGTGGCGGATTTGGAGGGACACGTCCTACAAGCCAACCGCGCGTTCTGCGAGATGCTCGGCCGCAGCGAAGAGGAGCTTCGCGGCCTGAGCTTTCTGGAATACACTCACCGCGATGATCTCGACGTCAGCAAGGCGATCAACGCCCAGATGGCTCGGGGTGAGGCGAGTCAACTGCGCTATACCAAGCGTTTCCTGCACAAGAGCGGAGCGGTGGTCTTCGCAGAAGTATCTAGGTCGATCGCCCGGGATGAGAATGGAAAGCCCTCCTTCGCGATCACCTCGGTTCGCGATGTCACCGAAGAGCGGACCCTCGCCGCACAACTCTCCCATCAGGCCCTGCACGACTCCCTTACCGGACTGCCGAACCGAGCGCTATTTGAGGATCGCTTCTCCCGCGCGCATGACCGAGCCGTTCGCCAAGGCACCCAGAGCGCCCTGCTGCTGATGGATCTTGACGACTTCAAGGGCGTCAACGAGACCCTCGGACACAACGTCGGAGATCAGCTGATTGTAGCGTTGGCGCGCCGCCTCGAGAAGGTGGCCCGCTCCTCGGACACTCTGGCCCGCTTCGCCGGGGATGCCTTCATCTACTTGGCCGAGGGGCTTGCACATTCCGCCGAGGCGTACGCAATCGCCGAACGCCTGCGCGGCGCTTTAGCAGAGCCTTTCGTCTTCGCCGGAACCAATTTGAAACAAAGCGCAAGCATCGGGGTGGTGGTTTGTGATCCCGGGGAAAATACCGACTGCACCGAGCTTGTCCAGGACGTCGATACTGCATTGTACGAAGCAAAGCGCCAGGGCAAGGCCCGTACGGTCCTGTTCACCCCGGAGATGCGCACTCGCACCACCAATAGCTTCAAGCTTGCCCAGGACCTCTCCCACGCGCTCGAACATGGCGAGATCGCGATGCATTATCAGCCCATCGTGGACCTGGATACAGGTAGCATCGTCGGCTATGAGGCTTTGATGCGCTGGCGGCATCCCAGCCACGGCATGGTATCACCAGACGTATTCATTCCCATCGCCGAACAGAGCGATCTCATTGTCGAACTGGGTGAGTTTGCACTTCGCGAGTCAATTGCAAAAGCAGCGACGTGGGAGAGCACAGGATTCGATGCTAAAGCCCCGTACGTCGCGGTTA
>JAJYGZ010000036.1 GCA_021790495.1 Actinomycetes bacterium | reverse complement strand
GAGATAACCGAGACCGACGGCGAGTGGACTTATGAGGAGGGGTGCCTCAGCGTTCCCGGCCTCTTTTGGCCGATTGTGCGACCCAAGGTGGTCCATCTCGAGGGCTTGGATCTGAGTGGAAACCCAATCTCGGTGGAGGGGGACGAGTTGTTGGGCAGGGTATTCCAACACGAGGTCGATCATCTCAACGGAGTCTTGCTCGTGGAAAGACTCGATGAGGACCAGCTAAAGGCGGCGAAACGGGAGTTGCGTCGCCTCGCTCTAGGAAAAAAATAGGAACTCGAATTTTGGATCCTCGATTCCACCTCCTCCCAAGCCGGCCGACGACGGCATTTCTCGGTTCTCCAAAGGAGGCGGCAACAGTTCTAGATCGTCTTATCGCCGCACACATGGCGCCAAGGGTCGTGCTCACCAATCCGGATGCCCGTCGAAGCCGCAAAGGGTCGCCGTCGCCGACACCAGTTGCCCAAGTGGCGCTCGATGCAGGCATCAAGGTGATTCATGACCCTGGGGATCTCATCAACCATGACTTTGATCTTGGCATTGTCGTGGCGTACGGGAAAATGCTGCGATCAGATCTCCTTGCGCAGGCGCCATTTGTAAACATTCACTTTTCGCTGCTGCCCCGCTGGCGCGGGGCTGCACCGGTCGAGAGGGCGATTCTCGCTGGCGACACAGTAACTGGGGTCTCTTTGATGGAGGTCGGTCCCCGACTCGACGAGGGAGCGGTTTTCGCCTCTCGCCGGCTACCCATTGACGCCGGCGCCACCGCTGCGATGCTGAGAAGGGAACTTGCCGAACTCGGAGCCCAAATGCTCATCGGCGCGCTCGATGCCGGTGAAGGGGCATTCGGGTCCCCGGTCGCACAAGATGGGGAAGCGACGTATGCTAAGAAGCTCGTGCCGGGTGACCTGCGCGTCGACTTCACCCAGTCTGCGGAATTGATCGCTCGACAAGTCGCTGTTGGCGGCGCTTGGTGCATGCTGGGCCAGCGGCGTGTGAAGATCATAGAGGCCGAAGCGTTCATTGATGAAGCAGTGGTCGGCGATGTTGTCGATAGTGCCAACCAAAAGGACCCAGGCAGTTTCATCGGCGGATATGTGATTTGTGGCAATGGATATTTGCGCATCGACACCTTGCAGCTCGAGGGTCGTAACCCCACGGCGTTCGAGGCTTGGCAGCGCGGCAACGCGAGGTCGCAAGGGGAGCTCAAGTTCGCCTGAGGCTCCAATAGGCGCTGGCGCGGGCGTGGATCGAGTTGGTGCAATAAGGGATGGTAGTGGCGTGTTTACTGGACTTGTACAATCTCAGGGTTCTTTGCTAAGTCGGGAAGGCTCGAGATTCGCCTTTGTTTGGCCGGGTGCGGCGGGCAGTTTCGTGGTGGGCGAGTCGATCTCGGTGAATGGCTGTTGTTTGACCGTGGTGGGTTTCGAGGGCGAGTCCTTCTTTGTCGACGCCATAGACGAGACGCTGGCGCGGACCAACCTTAACCAGCTCGGCGCGGGAACGCCGGTGAACTTGGAGCGGCCAATGTCGGTGGGCGATTCCTTTGGCGGACACATGGTTCTCGGTCACGTCGATACCACCGGGATCGTTATGACGCCGGTACCGACGCTGAGGGTGGCATTCGAGGACACTTATGACAAGTTCGTCGTCGAGAAGGGCTCGGTTGCCATCGACGGTGTGAGTCTAACGGTCTCGGACCTCGGCGCTGGCTGGCTTGAGGTCTCGATTATTCCTCATACGGCGACGGTAACTACACTTGGACTTAGAACGGCTGGCGACAAAGTAAACCTGGAGTTCGACATTATTGCCAAACACGTAGCTGTGATGATCGAGGCGCAGCTGGGGAAGTTATCGCGCTAAGCGTCGCATGGCGCAAGCGAACAAGATTTAGGAGTCACATGCCACTTGCATCAATCCCCGAGGCCATCGCCGCCATAGGACGGGGCGAAATGGTCGTAGTCGTCGACGATGAGGATCGCGAGAATGAAGGCGACCTGATCATGGCCTCGGAATTCGTCACGGCTGAGGCGATCTCCTTCTACTTGGATCACACCTCGGGTTTGATCTGCATCTCCCTTACTGGGGCAAGGCTCGACGAACTTGACATACCGCTCATGGTACGTGACAACACCGAGTCGCAGCGCACTGCATTCACCGTGACCGTCGACGCGGTCGCCGGCACAACTACCGGCATATCGGCAGCGGACCGAGCCACGACGATTCGGACCTTGGTGGCGCCAGACACCCAGGGACGTGACCTTGCACGACCCGGTCATGTCTTTCCGCTGCGCTATCGCGAAGGCGGCGTGCTAAAACGTCAGGGTCACACCGAGGCCGCGGTAGATCTGGCCATAATGGCAGGTCTGACACCTTCAGGCATCTTGTGCGAAATAGTTACTGCCGACAAAGCCGCTATGGCGCGTTTTGACGAACTCGAGAGATTCGCGGCTGATAACGGGCTGTTGATGATATCCATTGCCGACATGGTTCGGTATCGCAACGCCAATGAGAAACTGGTGCGTCGCGTGGAAGGGGCCGAGGCGCGGATTCCGACCGTGTATGGCGATTTTGTCGGCTACGTGTTCGAGTCGGTCCTCGACGGCGAGACTCACTTCGCACTTACCGCTGGGGAGATCCGGCCAGAGGTGCCAACACTGGTGAGAGTGCACTCGGAATGCTTGACCGGTGACGTCTTTGGTTCGCAACGCTGCGATTGCGGCCCCCAGCTCGATGCGGCGATCAGCCAGATTGCAAAAGAGGGACATGGGGTGATCGTCTACCTGCGTGGCCATGAAGGGCGCGGGATCGGC
>JAJYGZ010000168.1 GCA_021790495.1 Actinomycetes bacterium | reverse complement strand
AGCACCGCTTCGGAGTGGAGCAGCGTTCGGTGCTTCGTGAGCGGGCTCTGCTCGCACAGGATTTTGAACCCGACGTGCTGGTGATGACCGCCACGCCGATTCCACGTACCGCTGCCATGACGATCTTTGGAGACCTCGACTACAGCGTTTTGGACGAGCTTCCGCCCGGAAGAACTCCGATTTTGACGCGTTGGGCCAATGACGCCGAGCGTGTCGAAAAAGTGTACGACCGCCTAAAGCGCGAAGTGGCAGCGGGGAGGCAGGCCTATGTAATCTGCCCTTTGGTGGAAGATTCCGAGAAGATAGCAGCGGCCTCTGCTGTAGCGACCTATGAGGAACTGGGTTCCGCCCGCCTCGCGGGACTTCGCCTCGGCCTTTTGCACGGACAACTTCCGACCGCGCAAAAGGCCAGCGTGATGGAGCAGTTCCGCCGCGGCGAGATCGACGTGCTGGTGGCCACGACCGTTATCGAGGTCGGAGTCGACGTGCCAAACGCGACGGTCATGGTGATCTTGGATGCGGCGCGATTCGGCATCGCGCAAATTCACCAGCTTCGTGGGCGCGTCGGCCGGGCGTCGCTTCAGTCCTGGTGCTATCTGATCGAGACTGGTGAGCTCGAGGCCAACACCACAGCCCGCATTGAGGCGTGCGTCGAGTCCACCGATGGATTCTTTTTGGCTGAGAAAGATCTCGAGCTTCGCGGTGAGGGAACTTTGCTTGGAGCGAGGCAAAAAGGGAGCTCAGATCTTCGGATCGCCTCGCTCGCCAAGGACAAGAAGCTCCTCATCCAAGCCCGCCAGGTCGCCCGTGCTGTCGTTGGATCCGACCCCGCCCTCTGCAACTTTGAAGCCCTCAGGGAAGAGATGATGGCCTTTTTAAGCCTTGAAGACGCCGAATACCTCTTTCGCAGCTGAAGTAAGTTTGTTGTCCGATTATGACCAAGGCGGCTTGGGCTGGTTGAATTTAGTTGTGCCCAGGCGTGTGAGAAGTTAGGTTTGCCCTCGCGATGCGAATTCAAAGCGGAATACATAAGGGACGATCGATCCATCCCAAAGTTACTTCCAAGACCCGTCCTACTACCGCGCGGGTGCGCAAGGCCATTTTCGACACCCTGTTTGGCAAGTTCGATCTCAATGGCGCCCTGGTGTTGGATCTCTTTGCCGGCACTGGCTCGTTGGGCTTTGAAGCCGGTTCTCGCGGTGCAAGCGCCGTAACCTTCGTCGAATACGACCACTCTTCGGTGCTGGGTCTGAATCGCAGCGTGGCCGCGATCGCCAAGGACGGGGGAACTCGATACAAAGTTGTGCAACGTGACGTCTTTTCCTACCTTGCAGGTGCGCCAGAGAGCGCCGATATCTGTTTTTGCGACCCGCCGTACCGCTTTGACGAGTGGGAGCGTCTGCTAACGATGGTCCCTGCGGGTTATCTCGTAGCTGAGTCCAATCGCGAAATCGGGGGATCGCAGCTTTGGACACAAACTACCCTGAAGGTCTACGGGGATACGGTGGTCTCATTCTTATCCCGCAACAACGACGTAATGCAGCCCTTTAGCCGAGAGGACGAATCTTGAGAATCGCACTTTTCCCCGGGTCGTTCGATCCGTTTCACAACGGGCATTACGAGGTGGTGGAGCGAGCTTCGAAACTATTTGACACGGTCGTTGTGGCGGCGATGCGAAATCCACAGAAAGCCACAGCGCTTTTTGGACTCGATGAGCGCAAGGGGCTTATCGAAAAGTGCACTTCGGAGCTACCGAATGTGGAGATCTTGGGGCTCTCCTCGCTCGTGGTGGATCTTGCGGCCGAGATAGGCGCGACGGTTATCGTGCGCGGACTGCGTGCGGTGTCCGATTTTGAGAATGAACTGCAGATGGCGCAAATGAATCGCCAACTCTCGGGTATCGACACGGTCTTCATACCGACCTCTTCGGAGTTCTCTTTCGTTGCCTCTAAGCTTCTTCGTGAGGTGGCCTCCTATGGTGGCGACGTTTCGGGTTTCGTGCCCGAGCCAGTCGCGAGGGCTATCGTGGCAAAATTTAGATGAAGGACCACAAAGGACTGCCGGGGAAATGACGGAATTCAACCAGTACCCCGATGGCCACGAGCCGGGCTTGGCCGAGCTTTTGGATCGCATCGAGGAGATCGTGGCGAATGCTAAAGCCATGCCCCTCTCTGCGTCCGTTCTTATCTCTCGCGAAGAGGTTCTCTACCTTATTTCCGCAGCCAAGGAGCGGTTCCCGCTTGAGATGCGCGAGGCGCAATGGATCGTCAAGGAGCGTGCGGAATATCTCGACCGGGTCTCTCTTGAGGCCGAAGAGATCATCCAAGAGGCGCGGGCCAGGGCGGAGCGGCTGGTATCCAAGCAGGAGATCGTCCGTCAGGCCCAAAGTGGCGCGAATCGAATTCTGGTGATGGCTCGCGAGGACGCCGCTCGCCTGCGCTCCGACGCCGAGGACTATGCGGATCAGAAATTGGCCGAACTCGAGATCGCTCTTAGCAAGGTAATGAAAGAGATATTCGCCGGCCGTGAGAAGTTGGCCACGAGCAGCTCTGCTGAGGCCCCGCTAGCCTCGAGCGGGGATAATGCGATCGAAGGCGAGTTCCCCTTCGATCAGGATTTGGGCTAACGCCCCAAGGAAAAATCGATGGCCCGAAGTGAATTTAAGATATCGGTTACGCGGCTCTCCAAGGCTCCAGGCTCGCGGATGGATTTGGACCTTGAGGGAGAGCTGAGCGAGGTCTTCGTAACTTCGGCGAGAGTTGCACAGGGTATCAAGACGCATCTCTGGGGCTACCTTGAGTCGGTTTACTCCGGAA